>CABIIJ010000057.1 GCA_902175065.1 uncultured Comamonas sp.
CCGGCGAGGGCTGCGACTGGCAAAAAATCGCGTGCGCCCTGGCCCTGCGCGGGCGCCTGACGCTGATCACCGGCGGCCCCGGCACCGGCAAAACCTATACCGCCGCCCGCCTGCTGGCGCTGCTGTTCGCCACCGCCGCCCAGCCCGAGCAACTGCGCGTGGCCCTGGCCGCGCCCACGGGCAAGGCCGCCGCCCGGCTGAAGCAGGCCATCGACCAGGCGCTGCGGGGCCTGCAGGACAGCGTGGGCGCGGCGCTGGACATTGCCGCCCTGGTCGAGCGCACCGGCGCGGCCCGCACCCTGCACAGCCTGCTGGGGCTGCAGCCGGGCCAGGCCGGCCAGCCCCGGCCCCTGGAGGTGGACGTGCTCATCGTCGACGAAGCCTCGATGGTGCACCTGGCGATGATGGCCACCCTCCTGCAGGCGCTGCCCGCGCAGGCCCGCCTCATCGTCCTGGGGGACAAGGACCAGCTCGCCTCGGTCGAAGCCGGGGCCGTGCTGGGCGACCTGTGCCGCGATGCCGAAGGCGGCCACTACCGCCCGGACACCGTGGCCTTTGCCCAGGCCGCCGCCGGGCAGGCCATTGCCCCCGCCCTGCACGACGGCGCGGGCAGCCGCCTGGCGCAATGCACCGTCATGCTGCGCCACAGCCGCCGCTTTGGCGGGCCGATCGGGCAACTGGCGCAAGCCGTCAATCGCGGCGATGCGGCAGCGGCGCAGCAGGTGCTGCAAACCTGTGCCGACGGCAGCCTGGCCTACCACGGCGGCTGCCGCATCGAAACCGTCTGGCGCGTGGCGCTGGCCGCGCACCAGCCCAGCTACCGGGACTACCTGCACGCCCTGCACCACGAACCGCGCGACGACCACCCGGCCTGGGTGAAAAAAGTTTTGCAGGCGTTCGAGCGCTTTCGCCTGCTGTGCGCCGTGCGCGAAGGCGAGTGGGGCGTGGCCGGGCTGAACGCCGCCATCGAGCGCGAACTCATCGCCCGCAAGCTGTTGCGCAAGGACGGCCCCTGGTACGCGGGCCGCCCCGTCATGGTCACCCGCAACGACGCGGCGCTGGGCGTGTTCAATGGCGACATCGGCATCGCCCTGCCCGGCCCCGAGGGCGCCTTGCGCGTCTACTTCCTCGATGGCGAGCAGCTGCGCAGCGTCGGCGTGGCGCGGCTGGCGCAGGTGGAAACGGCGTTCGCCATGACGGTGCACAAGAGCCAAGGCTCCGAATTCACCCACGCCGCCCTGGTGCTGCCCGCCCGCAGCGGCGGCGTGCTCGGGCGCGAACTGGTCTACACCGGCATCACCCGCGCCAAGGCCCAGTGCACCGTGCTGACCCAGCACCCGGCGGTGCTGGCCCAGGCCCTGGCCCGGCCCACGCAGCGGCACAGCGGCTTGCTCGAATTTCTTGAAAAAGAGAGCTGCTAGCGCTTGAATTCATTGAATTTCAGATAGTTTCATCCTTGAAATTCAATGGATAACAGCGGAAAAAGCTACTGAAAAATACCATCTCATCTCTCTACAATGCGGGTTTTCCCCTCACGCAAAGGACTTCGCCATGACCACGCTTCGCCCCCTGTTTGCCGCCGCTGCCCTGCTGGCCGCCAGCTTCACCGCCTGGGCCGAGGCCCCCGTCCAGATCGAAGCCCCCTGGGCGCGGGCCACCGTCGCCGGGCAGCAGGCCAGCGGCGCCTTCATGCGCCTGACCGCGCACGAGCCGCTGCAACTGGTCGGCGTGACCACGCCCGCCGCGGCCGTCGCCGAAGTGCACGAGATGAAAATGGAAGGCGACATGATGAAAATGCGGGCCATCCCCAGCCTGGACCTGCCCGCCGGCCAGACCGTCGAACTCAAGCCCGGCGGCTACCACCTGATGTTCATGCAGCTCAAGGCCCCGCTGGAAGCCGGCAGCTCCATCCCCGTCACCCTGCAATTCAAGAACGCCCAGGGCCAGACCCTGGAGCAGCCCCTGCAGGTGCCCGTCAAGCCGCTGGCCCAGCCCGCAGGCGGCCACGCCATGCCCCAACACGGCGCCCCGATGCAGCACAAAGCCGGTGGTATGCAGCATTGACTTGCATTAAGCTGCACGACTTGATCAGCAGGAGGCAGTTATGAGCGACGCAAAGGCTTTTGGTTTTGGCCAATTCATCCCCGGGTACGACTTTTTGCAGCAATTGAACAAGGCCGGCCAGGGCGCCGCGCTGCCGCCGTTCTCCAGCTGGGTCGCCCCCACCGTGAGCGTCGAGGAAATCGACAAGCGCATCGAGGAACTCAAGGCCGTGCAGTTCTGGCTGGAACAAAACGGCAAGGCCCTGGCCGCCACCGTGCAGGCGCTGCAGGTGCAGAAAATGACGCTCTCCACCCTCAAGGGCATGAACGTCAACCTGCAGGACTTCGCCCAGGCCTTCGGCACCCCGGCCAGCAACCTGTCCAACTGGCCCATGGGCGCAGCGCAAAAAGACACGCCGTCCAGCCCGGAACCCCCGAAGGCCCAGCCCGCACCTGCTGAAGCGCCCGCCGCTGCCGCCCACCCCATGGCCGAACAGGCCCAGCAGTGGTGGGGGGCGCTGACCCAGCAGTTCCAGCAAATCGCCCACCAGGTGCTGCAAGACCCGGCGCAGAAGAACGCCATGGCCCAGGCCGCCAGCATGGCCAGCGACTTCACCAAGGCCGCAGCGCAAACCGCCAGCGAAATGATGCGCCAGGCCGTCGGCCAGGCCACCAGTGCCGCCCAGGCGGCAGCCCAGGCCACGACCGCCGCCGCCGCAAAGAAACCCGCCGCCAAAAAACCGGCGGCAACGAAGAAAACGGCGGCGCCCGGCACAGCGGCGAAGCCCGCCGCCGAAACTACCGCCAAGGCCCGGCCTGCTGCACGCAGTGCCGCCAAGCCAGCGGCCCCCAAAGCCCGCAGCGTGAAAAAAACCTAGGGCAGATCAGGGGGCGGACTGCGCCGCCCGCTGCGCCAGGTATTGCGCCGTCACGTCGCGGGCCATGGCGGCGGAACCCAGCACCTGCCCGCGCTCGTCCTTGACCACCGAAAAGCCCATCGCCACGTACAGCCTGCGCCCATCCTTGTGCAGGCCGCGCGTGGTGCGCACTTCGCCGGGGTGGCTGCAGCGGCCCGTCTGCATGGCGCGGGCAAAGCCCCGGTCGTGTCCGTCGCGCAGGTGCATGGGGATGATGAGGTGCACGTTCTGCCCCAGCGCCTCGGCCTCGGTAAAGCCGAACAGGGCGGTGGCGGCGGCATTCCAGACGCGGATGACGCCCGCCGCGTCGATGAAGATCAGCGCATCGCCCACGTCGGCCACGATGCGCTGGTACAACGCCGGCGCCAGCATCGTCACACCCCCCGCGCCCGGTCGGCCTTGAACCGGGCGCGAAAGGCGGCGAACGTGCCCGCATCCAGCGCGTTGCGCACTTCCTGCATCAGGTTCAGGTAGTAATGCAGGTTGTGGATGGTGGTCAGCATCGGCCCCAGCATCTCGCCGCAGCGGTCCAGGTGGTGCAGGTAGGCGCGGCTGAAACCGCCGCGCCCGCCGTCCTGCCAGCTCACGCCCTCGACGCCCGCGCAGGCGTGGCAGGTGCAGGTCGGGTCCAGCGGCTGGTGGTCGGTCTTGTGGCGGGCATTGCGCAGCTTCAAATCGCCGAAGCGGGTGAACACCGTGCCGTTGCGGGCGTTGCGCGTGGGCATGACGCAATCGAACATGTCCACGCCGCAGGCCACGCCTTCGACCAGATCCTCGGGCGTGCCCACGCCCATCAGGTAGCGCGGCTTGTGGGCCGGCAGGCGGTGCGGCGTGTGCGCCATGATCTGCAGCATCTCGTCCTTCGGCTCACCGACGCTGACGCCGCCGATGGCGTAGCCGGGAAAGTCCATGGCCACCAGGGCGTCCAGCGATTCCTGGCGCAGGTGCGGGAACATGCCGCCCTGCACGATGCCGAACAGGGCGTTGGGGTTGGCCAGCCGGTGGAATTCCTCCTGGCTGCGCCTGGCCCAGCGCAGGCTCATCTCCATGCTCTTGCGGGCCTCGGCCTCGGTGGTCAGGTGGCCGTTGGTTTCATACGGCGTGCATTCGTCGAGCTGCATGACGATGTCCGAGTTCAGCACCGTCTGGATCTGCATGCTCACTTCGGGCGACATGAACAGCTTGTCTCCATTGACCGGGCTTTGGAAGTGCACGCCCTGCTCGGTGATCTTGCGCATCGCCCCCAGGCTCCAGACCTGAAAGCCGCCCGAGTCGGTCAGGATGGGCTTGTGCCACTGCTCGAAACCGTGCAGGCCGCCGAAGCTTTGCATGATGTCCAGCCCCGGGCGCATCCACAGGTGGAAGGTATTGCCCAGAATGATCTGCGCCCCCATGTCGTGCAGGCTGCGCGGCAGCACGCCCTTGACGGTGCCGTAGGTGCCCACGGGCATAAAGATGGGCGTTTGCACGACGCCGTGGTTCAGCGTCAAACGGCCACGGCGGGCGTGGCTGGCGGGGTCGGTGGTGAGCAGATCGAATTGCAGCATAGGGGCGCCATTGTCCCAGAAGCGCCGCACCCAGTGCCGAACCCGCCGCCGCGCTGGTCTATAGTCAGGCCCACAATTTCACGAAAGGCACCCGATGGACGACAACACCCTCACCCTGGCCATCGCCGTCGATGGCTCCGAAACCGCGCTGCAAGCCGTGCGCCAGGGCATCGCCCTGGTGCAGGCGGGGCTGAATGCCGAAATCGTCCTGCTGCACGTGCAGGAGCCGGCCTCCCTGCTGGAGCTGGCCACGCAGGATTCCGACCTGATCGCCGGGGCAGTCATCGACGCCGGGGAAGACCTCATGGCCACCGCCGCCGCGCTGCTGCAGGCGGCGCAACTGCCCTACCGGACCGAAATCGCCCTGGGCGAACCGGCCACGGTGCTGCTCGATCTGGCGGAAAACCTCAACGCCTGCATGCTCATCCTGGGCGCGCGGGGCGTGGGCACGCTGCGCCGGGCGCTGATGGGGTCGGTATCGCAAGCCGTGCTCAACCGCGCCAGTCTGCCGGTGCTGATCGTCAAGCCTGCCGAAGAAATGGAAGCTGTTTCCGCTGATGAATAAACAGTTTCAGGTATTTTTATTCCTGAAATCTAATGTTCAACACCGGAAACAGCTCTTGTTTTTATAAACAAAAGGCGATGAAAAAATCCCGATGCGGCCGCATCGGGATTTTTTGTCTGGAGATCATGCCGCCCGCAAGCACAGCTCCACCGCGCATCCGGTGCTTGGCACAAAGCAGGCATCCCCGCCCGCATTGCGCAAAATCTTTCTCGTGATGGCCAGCCCCAGACCGGCGCCCTGGCTGCCTTGGGTGCCTTTTTGAAAGCGCGTGAACATCGACGCCTGCAACGCGATGGGCACCCCCTCGCCTTGGTCCTCGATGCGCAGACGGAGCATGTCCGCCGAGACGGACAAGACAACCGAGACGGTGCCTTGTCCGTGGTACAGCGCGTTCTCGAGAACATTCGCTATCGCGGTACGCACCAGGCTGGGTTCGCCCTGGCAGTACGCCGCGTCCACGATGTGCGCTTGCAGCGTCCGGCCCCGGGCTTCGAACAGGGGCAGCATGGATGCCGCAATCTCGCGCACGCTGCGCGATAAATGCGTCCGGGCCGAAACGCCTTCGCCAGCCCCGGTGCCCTGGTCCTGCCGTGCAAGAAGCAGCAACTGCCCGGTAATCCGGCGCAGGCTGGCCATGTCGGCGTCGATGGCGTGCCAGTCGGGGGCAACTTCTGCACGCGCTTTCTGCAAGCGCAGGTCCAGTACGGTCAGCGGCGTGCGCAATTCATGGGCAGCGTCGGCCACCAGACGTTTTTCGTTGGCCAGCGCCTGCGCCAGATTTTCCACGGCCATGTTGACGGCATCGGCCAATGGCAGCATTTCGCGCGGCAGCCCGGTGGTGGGAATCGGCTGCACGTTCTGCGGCGATATGCCCCGGGCGAACCGCGCCGCCGCTTGAACGGGGCGCAGCGTCCAGCGCATCATCCAGTACATCAGCCCACAGGCCAGCAAGCCGATCGGGATCAGCATCGCCAGGCTTTGCGTGAACTTGGCTTGCAGCAACGCGCCAATGGCCTGGCGCTCCAGGCGATCGCGCTTGGCCACCATCAGGGTGGCGCCGTCCGAAAGAGGTGCCGGCACGTTGATCACTTCGCCGCTGTAGGTGGGCCAGCGAAAGGGCCGTAGCGGTGCCTGATCCGGATGCGCCCGCAGGCGCCGCGGGCGCTTCTGCTCTTCGGAAAACCAAAGAACTTCTCCTGCGGGCGAATAAAGGGTGTAGGAGACTTCGCCGCCGAGGTACGTCCTGGGCAGGACGGCCGGATCGCTCTGCATGGTGAAGCCTTCGGCAATTTCCCGGGCCTGGATGGCCACGATGGTGCGACGCAAATAATCTGTCGTGTCGTAGAGCGACAGCGCCAGTGCACCCACCCCAGCGGCGAATGCCAGCGCCAGACCAATCAGCGTGCGGCGCTCAAGACTGATGCCCATCGCGCCTTGCATCCTGTGCGAGCACCAGCCGGTAGCCGAGTCCGCGCACGGTGTCGATGAGCACGTCGGCGCCACCGTCGCGGAGTTTGCGCCGCAGGCGCGAAACGAGCGCTTCGATCGCGTTCAACGTCACGCTTTCACGTGTGGCGTAGATATGCTCTTCCAGACGCTCCTTGATCACGATGCGCGGCCAGACGCGCAGCATTTCTTCCAGCAGCATCGCCTCCCGCCGCAGCAGATCGACAGGACACCCCTGCACGGTGGCCAGCCGCGAGACGCTCTCAAACGCCACATTGCCCAATTCGAGCCGGTTTTGCGGCATGCCATGCGTGCGTCGCAGCACCGCACGCAGCCGCGCCTCCAGCTCTGCCATGTCGAAGGGCTTGAGCATGTAGTCGTCGGCGCCGCCATTCAGTCCGGCAATGCGGCTGTCCAGCGCATCCCTTGCGGTCAGCACGATGCAGGGAGTTTTGCGCGGCAATTTCTGGCAAGCCGCCAGCACCGCCATGCCGTCCATGTCCGGCAGGCCAAGGTCCAGCACCAGCGCATCGAAATCGCCCACCGCCAGCGCATCCAGGGCCGCCTTGCCGCTGGCCACGGCATCCACGGCAAACCCGGCACGTTCCAAATGCGTTCGCAGCAGCGCGTGCAGCTCCCGGTGGTCTTCTACTACAAGCAATTTCATCCGTCAGACATCGATCAGGAACTTGAATTAAAAAGAGAAAGATTCGCATTTTAATGTTTGCTGCATGAACGCAGCCGTTGCCACGGATGGCGTGGAAAAAATCCAAAGGAGAGAGGGAATCGTGAGCGGGAGTGAATTCATACCGACAGGCCAGCAGTCTTCCGGCCTGGGGCGTTATCGCGTCCAGGTGGCATTGCGGGCCGTGGCGGCCGTCGGCGGTGGCTATGCGCTGGCAGCAGCGAGCGCTGCGGCCGGGGCGCTCGGATTCCAGTCCCTGGGCCTGGCCCGGCCAGATGCCACCTTGACGGCGACGATGCTCTCGTTCGTCATCCATGCCATCGCCGCGATGTGGGCGTTTGGATGTTCGAGTGCCGTGCGTGCGTGGGCAGGCATCGGCCTGCCGGCTCTGGCGCTGACCTTGTTCACCTGGCTGTGGATGCATGGAGGCCAGGCATGAGAATCGATGGAAAACCGGAGGGGTTGCGGCAATCCATGGCGTGGCTGCACACCTGGAGCGGGTTGCTGCTGGGGTGGCTGCTGTATGCGGTGTTCTTCACGGGCACGCTGAGTTTCTTCCGCGACGAGATCGACGACTGGATGCGCCCCGAACTGCACCGCTCGGTAAGCAACGCAGAGACGGCGCAGCTGGGCCTGGCCGCCATGCAGAAAATCGCCCCGGATGCGACCACATGGACCCTGGCGCTCCCCGGCGCAAGGCAAACGGCCATTGAAGCATCGTGGCGTGCGCCCGGTGCCGCTGCGGGCCGCGCCGGCACCCAGCGTGCCACGCTCGACGCAGGTACGGGGGAGCAGATCGAGCACCGCGAAACGCGTGGCGGCAGCTTTCTCTACCGCTTCCATTTCGAGCTGTATGCCATGCCGCGCATCTGGGGCCGCTGGATCGTCGGCATTGCCACCATGCTGATGTTTGTTGCCATCATCACCGGCGTCATCACGCACAAGAAGATCTTCACGGATTTCTTCACCTTCCGCCCGCGCAAAGGGCAGCGTTCCTGGCTCGATGCGCACAACGCTACCGCCGTGCTGGCGCTGCCTTTTCATATCCTGATCACCTTCAGCGGCCTGCTGCTGTTGATGAACATGCTCATGCCCTGGGGCATCCAGGCCGCCTACAACGGCGATACCAGCACCTACTTCGCCGAAATGCGCGGCAACCGGCAAACGGGCAGTGCCGGCCCCCAGGACAGCAACGGCAGAAAACCCAAGGAGCTTCTCGGGAGTGCGTCGCTGACTGCCATTGCGCCCCTGATGGCGCAAGCCCGGCAGCAATGGCCGCACCACGGTGTCGGCAGCATCACGGTCAACGCGCCCGGCACGCCGCAGGCCATGATCGAGTTGCGTGAAGGCGGCGGCACCAGCCTGATCAACCGCGGCGCGTCTGCCACGCTGCGCTTCGATGGCACAAGCGGTGCGCCGCGCCGCACCCCCGATGCCCAGGCCGTATCCTGGCCACGGGCTACCAGCAACGTATTCACCAGCCTGCACCTGGGCCGCTTTGCCGATCCGGCGATGCGCTGGCTGTTGTTCCTCAGCGGCGTCGTGGGCACGCTCATGGCGGCCACCGGCATGGTGCTCTGGGTCGTCAAACGCCTGCCGGAGCGCCGCAAGCTGGGCTACACCCCGAGGGGGCACCGCCTGGTGGAGGTGCTGAACATCGGCTCCATTGCGGGCCTCTCCGTCGCCACCGCCGCCTATTTCTGGTGCAACCGGCTGATTCCTGCAGAACTCGCAGGCCGGGGGGACTGGGAAATCCGGGGCTTCTTTGCAGTATGGCTGCTCTGCCTGCTCCACCCGCTTTTGCGGACGTCACGCGCTGCCTGGCGTGAGCAAATGGCCATGGCCGCCATCCTGTTTGCCTTGCTGCCGGTGCTCAACCCGCTCACCGGCGGCGCTTCCCTTGTGCAGAGCATGGCGCACGCGCAATGGAGCATTGCCGGATTCGACCTGATGATGCTGGCCCTGGCCGCCATCCACGGCACCGTCGTCTGGTGGTTGATGCGGCCCCAGCCGGCGGCCAGGGCCAACACGGCAAACGGCCCCCGGCAAAAGAAAACCGGTGTTGCCGCCGCCGCATCCATGGCCGTGGAGCAGACGGTATGACGCTCTGGCCCGCACTGTTCATTGCCTTCACAGGGTTTGCCGCCATTGCTGCCACCATGGCCCGGCACAGCGATGCGTTCGGCACGCAGGCATTCACGCCCAGGCGGCTCCAGGGGTGCCGGGCGGTGGGCTTCGTATTGCTGGGCGTCTCGCTGCAAATGTGCCTAGCGCACGGCGGCACCTCCATCGCCATCGCTGCCTGGGTCGGCCTGCTGGCATTTGCCGCACTCGCGCTGGGTGTGCTCCTCACCTACGCCCCCCACAAAGCCCGGCCGCTGGCTTATGGCGCGGCGGCTCTTGGATGGCTCCTCTGGGGGCTGACGGCCCGCTGATTTCCCACCGCCCCAAGTCACGGAACGCACGCAAGGCCGCCCTGGCCCCGCCTTGCCCCAGCTTGGGGCATTCCCCCTGCACCACTTTTTCTTTTACTCAAGGAGAGATTTTTATGGCCGCTCACACCAGGGACGCAACCCGCCAGCTGTCACCGGGTACGCTTGTTCAAACCACTGTCCTCGCACTGGCGGGCTGCACGTCCATGCTTGCGCACGCACAGCAAAATGGCGCCCCCATCGCCACAACCCAGTTGCCGGACGTGGTCATCACCGCCACCGGGTTCGAACAGTCGATTGCCGAAGCGCCCGCCTCCATCACCGTCATCCCCAAGGAACAACTGGAAGGCCGCCGCTACCGTGACGTGACCGATGCGCTGCAAGACATTCCCGGGCTGACCATCGAGGGCGGGGCGGGTGGAAAGATCGAATCCACGCAAATCTACATCCGGGGCCTGGGCGAGGACTACACCCTGTTCCTGGTGGACGGCAAGCCGCTCGGCACCTCCTCCCAAGCCTATTACAACGGTTTTGGCGGAGCGCAACAAACCGGGTGGCTGCCACCGGTGTCGGCCATCGAACGCATTGAAGTCATCCGCGGCCCGATGTCGTCGCTGTATGGTTCCAGCGCCCTGGGCGGCGTGATCAACATCATCACCAAAAAGGTCGCATCCACCTGGAGCGGCAGCGTGACCCTCGACGGCACCGTGCAGGAAAACTCCGAAGCCGGCAGCGAAAACCAGCAGCGCTTTTATCTGAGCGGCCCGATCGTCTCCGACCGGCTGGGCCTGACCCTCTACGGCTCGCGCTTCAAGCGCCACGAAGACCGCTTCACCGGAGGGTATGCCGGCAAGGAAACGAAGGACCTGACCGCCAAGCTGGCCTGGAAACTCTCCGACCACCAGAGCCTGGGTCTGGAAGCCACGCATGGCGAAGGAGACAACCAGCGCACGGCACGCACCGGCGCTGCCGGAGAGGTCCGGAACACGCGCGACTATCTGGCCCTCTCGCACGACCTGACCTGGGGCAATCGCTTTCGCACCACCTCCTTTCTCACCCACGAGAACGTCGAGATCGAGAACGGCAGCAATTACTCCGAATACCAGGCCAGCTTCTTCAACACCAAGACGGTGCTCCCCCTGGGCAGCCACATGGTGACCGTGGGCGGCGAATACAAATCGGAAAAGACGAACCACGATGCCAGCCGCTTTCCCGGCTCGCGCAACATCGACCTGTCGCGCTGGCAAATAGCTGCGTTTATCGAGGACGAGTACTTCCTGACAGAGCAACTGTCCGTCGTGGGCGGCCTGCGCTACGACCGCAACGAACACTATGGCAGCGAGTTCATTCCCCGCCTGTACGGGGTGTACCGGCTGAACCCGGCCATCACACTCAAAGGCGGCGTGAGCGGGGGCTACAAGGCCCCCACGCTCAAGCAGGCGGACGACAACATCGTGGAAATCGCAGCCCGCGGGGCAGCCTGGGACATGGGCAACAAGGATCTCAAGCCCGAAAAGAGCACCAACTATGAATTCGGCGTGAACTGGGCTCCGGACCCCGGCACGAATGCCGGCCTCACCGTCTACAAGACCGATTTCCGCAACAAGATCGGCAAGCAGACCATCTGCGAAAGTCCCACCAGTGCGCCCGCTTGTGTCTATAACGGTGAAACCCGCGCACGCATCAACCAATATGTGAACGTCAGCTCGGCCACCATCAACGGCCTGGAGGCCTCGTTCAGCAAGCACGTGGGTGCCTGGAAGCTGAACACGTCCTACACCTTCACCGACAGCAAGATCGATACAGGCGCCGACAAAGGCAAGCCCCTGAACAACCTCCCAAAGCACATGCTCACCCTGGGCGCAGACTGGTCGGCGAGCAGCCAGCTCAAGCTCTGGAGCAAAGCCCGCTACAAGAGCAAAAGCATCGACAGCGGCACGGCCCAGATTCCGGCCTACACCCTGGTGGACATCGGCGTGAACTACAAGGTGAACCAGAACGTGAGCCTGTTCGGCGGGCTGTACAACCTGCTGGACAAGTCCGTGAACACCGCCGACTACGGCAAGACGCTCGATGGCCGTCGCCTGTATGTGGGGGTGACGGCCGGGTTCTGAGTGCCGAAATTATAAAAAAAGGAGCTATTAGCGCTGATAAATAAATGAATCAATATGCTTTTTGTATTGAAACCCAATTTTTATCAATGCTGGAAGCTCCTATTTTTATAAAGAAAAGGTGAAAAAAATCCCGGTGCATCTGCACCGGGATTTTTTTGCTTGGGGATCAGACCGCTTTAGAAGTTGTGGCGGATGCCCAGGGCGAAGGAGGAGAAGTCGTCGCCGGCAGTCTTCACGCCGTACTCGGCAGCCTTTTTGTTGTTGATCTTGGTGTAGTAGGTGTAGACCTTGGTGCGCTTGCTCAGGTTGTAGTTGTAACCCAGAGTCCATTGCGTAGCAGCAGAGTCTTTACGCTTGCTCCAAGAGTCGACATGACCGACGTTCACGTGGAATTCCGAAGCGTTCAGCACATACATGCCGGACAGACGGAAGTTGTTGCGATTGCCCAGCGTGAATTCATCGTTGTACTGGTAGTAAGCACCGACCACGAATTGACCGAAGTTGTACAACCCGCGCAATGCTGCCTGGCGTGCCCCGGCGATTTGGCTATAGCCTGCACCCAGGGACAAGGGGCCGTTGTTGTAGTTGGCAGCCAGGTCGTAGCCGGTCTTGTTTCCTGCAGGAGTAGCCTGGGCCTTTTCGTGGAAGCTCACCGAAGCTTCTGCCCAGAAGTTGTTGAAGGTAGGCGTGCGGTAAGCCAGCTTGTTGCCGGTACCCAGGCCATAGTTACCGCCTTGAGCAGCTTTACCGCGGCCCATCCAGACAGGGTCGATGTAAAACGCATCTGCCGAAGAACCGGTTTCGTGGTTGTGCATGCCGATGTAATCGGAAGTGGCGTAGTAGGACTCAGGGAAGAAGTTACCCAGGCGTACCATACCGAAGTTGCCCGACAGGTTCACTTCGCTTTGACGACCGAAAGTCAGGGGGCCGGAGCCGTCGTCAGAACCAAAACCTGCTTCCAGTTGGAAACCAGCCTTCAGACCGTTGCCCAGGTCTTCCACGCCTTTGAAGCCGATGCGCGAGCTGTTGTTTTCCATCGAGGTCTTGGACAGCTTGCCGGTTTTTTGATGTTCGATGGTGGTGTTGACGCGGCCATAAATGGTCACGCTGCTTTGGGCCATGACAGCCGAAGTACCGCAAACGGCCACTGCGGCCAGCATCAGGCGGGAGAGTTTCGTCATATCCAGATCCTTGTGGGAAAAATAAAAAAGTTGCGCTCTGGCTTGTCTCCAGAGGAACGCAGTAGCGCAGGTAGAAAGATTTTAGGAGTGCGCCTGCGCAATCGGCCCTTTTTACGCAGGAAGTAGGCCTTTGTGTGCTGAAAAACAACAGATTCACCAGGATGGCCTGCATAAAAGCGTGTGAAAACCGTCCCGGGCGACTTTTCCCCGCTCCCGGCCACTTTTTCCTGCCGTGATCTGACCTGCTACGGGCCAGGAAAACAGGTTCTGCTCACGAAGATACAACCAGCCTCGGGACAACCCTAGGCATTTGTTTTTCCATATGAAATTTCTAGTGAAAACCCTGGTGATTTTCTGGAAATTCAGTAAGCAAGCGGTCAGACCCGATTTCCAGAATACATCCGTCCGCAGAGTCTCCAGACTTACGAAAAGCTGACAATTCCCGCAACATAAGGAGGCAAACAATGAGTGACCCCATTGTTCAAAAGATTCAATCTCATCCCAAGTACCAGGAGCTGCGTGCCAAGCGCAACCCCCTGGGTGTCACGTTAACCATCATGATGCTGATCGTGTACTACGGCTACGTAGGCCTGATCGCGTTTGACAAAGAGTTTCTGGCCGCCCCCCTGGCGGCCACCGGGGTAACCACCCTGGGGGTGCCCATTGGGCTGGCGGTGATTTTGTTCACCATCGGCATCACGGTGTACTACGTGAACGTGGCGAATAACAAATTCGACACCATGACCGAAGAACTGCTCAAGGATGTGACCAAATGAAGCGCGTAAACAAGAACTTTGCCGGCACTGCGCTGGCCCTGGCCGCCCTGGCGGCCAGCCCGCTGGCCTTGGCCGCTGGCGGTGACATTGGCAACACCGTCAAGCAAGAGACCAACTGGATCGCCATCATCATGTTTGGTGTCTTTGTGGCTTTGACGCTGTGGATTACCAAATGGGCAGCGGGCCGCACCAAATCGGCCGCGGACTTCTACACCGCCGGCGGCGGGATTACCGGTTTCCAAAACGGTTTGGCGATTGCTGGCGACTACATGTCGGCGGCCTCGTTCCTGGGGATTTCGGCGATGGTGATGGGCACCGGCTACGACGGCATCATCTACTCCATCGGCTTCTTGGTGGGCTGGCCCATCATCACCTTCTTGATGGCCGACCGCCTGCGCAACCTGGGCAAATTCACCTTTGCCGACGTAGTGGGCTACCGCTTTAAGAACGGCCCCATCCGCACCTTTGCCGCTTCGGGCACGCTGATCGTGGTGGCTTTCTACCTGATCGCCCAAATGGTCGGTGCTGGCCAGCTGATCAAACTGCTGTTCGGTCTGGACTACTGGATCGCCGTGGTGCTGGTGGGCGCGTTGATGATGATCTACGTGATGTTTGGCGGTATGGCCGCCACCACCTGGGTGCAGATCATCAAGGCAGTGATGCTGCTGTCGGGCGTGACCTTCATGGCTTTCATGGTGATGTCCAAGTACGGCTTCAGCCCTGAAGCCCTGTTTGCCGACGGCGTGCGCGTGCGCACCGAAGTGGCCGCCAACGCTGGCAAAACGCCGGAAGAAGCCGCCAAAGCCGGCCTGTCCATCATGGGCCCCGGCGGTTTCCTGAAAGACCCGATCTCGGCCATCTCCTTCGGTATGGCGCTGATGTTCGGTACCGCTGGTCTGCCGCACATCCTGATGCGCTTCTTCACCGTGCCCAACGCCAAAGAAGCCCGTAAATCGGTGGGCTGGGCCTCGGTGTGGATTGGTTACTTCTACATCCTGATCTTCATCATCGGCTTTGGTGCCATCACCTTGGTGCTGACCGATCCCACCATGGCAGACACTGCCAAGGGCGTGATCCACGGTGGCGCTGGTGCCGCCAACATGGCCGCCGTGCTGGTCGCCAAAACGGTGGGCGGCGACGTGTTCTACGGCTTCATCTCGGCCGTGGCCTTTGCCACCATTCTGGCTGTGGTCGCTGGCTTGACGCTGTCGGGCGCTTCGGCGGTGTCGCACGACCTGTACGCTACCGTGCTCAAAGACGGCAAGGCCGATACCGCTTCGGAGCTGAAAGTCACCCGCGTGACCACCTTCGCACTGGGCATCATCGCTGTGCTGCTGGGCATCTTGTTCGAGAAGATCAACGTGGCCTTCATGGTGGCCCTAGCTTTTGCCATCGCTGCTTCGGCCAACTTCCCGGCGCTGATCATGTCCATCCTGTGGAAAAACTGCACCACCCGTGGCGCAGTGATCGGCGGCTTCATGGGCCTGATCTCCTCGGTGGTATTGACCATTGTGTCGCCTTCGATCTGGGTGGCCACCCTGGGCAACGACCCCAGCACGGTGCTGTTCCCCTACTCGTCGCCGGCCCTGTTCTCCATGCCGCTGGCCTTCTTCGGTGTGTGGTTCTTCTCGATCACCGACACCAGCGAGCGGGCCAAGGTCGATCGCGCTGGCTTCCCCGCACAGCAAGTGCGTTCGGAAACCGGCCTGGGTGCTTCGCAAGCCTCCAGCCACTAAGCAGCAGCCGTCCAAGGCAACACCTTCCAACCAAGGCCCTGCGCCTGGGTTGGAAAGACGCAAAAAACCGGGCTTATGGCCCGGTTTTTTTATGCGCAGTTCATGCCGTCAACACCGCTCGTCCAGCCACTGCCGCAGGCGGGCGAAGACGGGCGCGGCCAGTTCGGCGCTTTCGTTGAAAAGCTCGTGGTACAGCGCATAGAAACACTGCGCCTGGACGCAGGCAGGCGCGGCCGCTGCAAAGGCACGGCTGCCTGCGGGGCTGACGAGACGGTCATCCCCGGCCCACAGCAGCAGCGTGGGCACCGTCCAATCCGCCGCCTGGGCCACGGTGGCCGGCCCGCCGGTGGCGATGAAGCGGGCCAGCCGGGCGCTGATGCGGTCATGGCACAGTGGGTCGGCCCGGTAGGCGCGGGGCACGGCGGGGTCGTGCGAGAGGTAACGCGCGTCCAGCCCGTTGCCCACGCGCAGGTTGGGCACGATGCGCGGCAGCGTGACGACGAGGCATTTCTGTACGGCATTCAGGCCTGCATCCAGCGCGGGGGAAGACAGCACCAGCGCATCCACCGCCCGCAGGCGCAGCGCGACGAAGCGGGCTGCGACCAGCCCGCCCATGCTGTGCCCCAGCAGAATCAGCGGCTGGCCTGCGGGCTGCCGGGCGCGGGTGGCATCGACCAGCGCGGCCAGATCGTCCAGCAGGCGGGTGTCGGAAGTGAGTGCGCCACGCGGCCCGTCCGACTGGCCGTGGCCGAAGTGGTCGTAGCCGCGCACGGCGTAGCCCCAGGCGTTCAGCCGCCGGGCCAGCGCAGCGTGGCGGCCCGCATGTTCGCCCAGGCCGTGGACGATAAGCACGGTGGCGCGTGCGGCCTGCGCCAGCGGCCAGTCATGCACGGCCAGCCGTGTGCCGTCACTGGCGGTAAAAACGCTCTGCACCGCTGGGCAAGGTGTGTCCGCAATTTGCTGTGGCTGCTCCATCCGTCTGCTCCTGTGCCGTGCAAAAGACAAAGGCGGGAGGATAGCAGCCGCACCCTGAAAGGCCCCAGGGCTACTTACCTCACGGCGTTTTCCCCAGGCACGCCTGCTGGTACACCGGGTCGCTGACCAACACCTGTTCTACCGGCCCTGCCTGGGCTGCAGCTTTGCCCGTGCTGCTGGCCAGCGCCACCCGTTCGCGGGTCTTGCAATGGAGTACCTGCGGTATTTGCTCCATGCGTTCGGTAGGGTCCTTGATGAAGCGGTAGACGAGGTACTCAACAATCTTTGCGTCGTCCTGCTGGCTTTGCCGGTAGTGGCCATCGGCCACGTCGAATTGATTTACCGAAGGGGCCAGATAACTCCAGGGTCGGAAAAAATCAGGTTCCCGGTATTCACGCAATACGACAGAACCCTCTGGGAGCTGGCTGCGCTTGAAGTCGAACCATGTGTAGTCGTAATAAGCCAAATAACCAAACATCCCGCAACCTGCGGCGATGGGGATAATCCATTTTGGCAAAAGGTTCTTGCTGAGCTTGCGCAGTAAGTAACCGAATGCCCCGGCACATAAACCAATAATGAATACACCGGCCAAGTTCCAAATCATCTTTTCTCTCCCTGACAAAAAAATGGGCTTTCCGCAGAAAGCCCACTTATTATGTATTTACTTCAATGTTGCACCATCTTTTTAAGGATAGCGTACACGGCGCACCATTTCCTGGATTTCCTCGCTGGGCTCCTCGGTGGCCAGCGATACGCCAATGGCGACGATGAAGTTGGTCACGGCGCCAATCACCCCCACCGACAGCGGAGAGATGCCCATGATCCAATGCTCCGGTGTGTTCGGGAAGTTGTTGGTGCCAGGAATGAAGAACCAGCCCAGGTACATGAAGATATACCCAACGGTCAGGGCCGCACCTGCCAGCATTCCAGCGACCGCGCCCTTGTTGTTCACGCGCTTGACGAAAATGCCCATTATCAGCGCCGGGAACAGGGTGGCAGCTGCCATGCCGAAGGCCAGAGCCACCGTTTGCGCCGCAAAACCTGGGGGATTCAGTCCCAGGTAAGTGGCCACTACGATGGCTCCAGTCATGGCCAGGCGGGCATAGAGCATTTCCGTCTTGTCGGAAATATGCGGCATGAGCGTGTTTTTCAGCAAGTCGTGGCTAATGGCTGAAGAAATCGCCAGCAACAGTCCCGACGCTGTGGACAGCGCCGCCGCAATACCGCCAGCAGCCATCAAGCCAATCAACCATCCGGGCATGTTGGCCACTTCCGGCAGCGCCAGTACCAGGATGTCGTTGTTCACCGTCAGCTCGTTGCCTTCCCAGCCGCGCTCTTTGGCGGTGCCTTCGGCAAAGGTTTTATTGCCCTCGTTGTAGAACTGGATGCGGCCATCGTTGTTCTTGTCGTCCACCTTCAACAGGCCGGTCTGCTCCCAGGTCTTGAACCACTCGGGACGCTCGTCGTACGCCAGGGCGGGTTTGTCGGTCCCTTGGGGGTAAACGGTTTCCAGCACGTTGAGACGGGCCATGGCAGCCAGCGAAGGCACGGTGGTATAGAACAGGGCGATGAACACCAGCGCCCAGCCAGCCGACCAGCGGGCATCCTGGATGTTGGGTACGGTGAAGAAGCGAATGATGACGTGGGGCAGGCCGGCAGTGCCCACCATCAGCGTCAGCGTAAAGAGGAACATGTTCCACTTGTTGCTTACGTCGGCGGTGTAGTCCTGGAAGCCCAGGTCACGCACGACCAGGTTCATTTTCTCCAGCAGCGGCAGACCGGAAGCAGTATGCGTGCCAAACAGACCCGTTTGCGGCAGGAAGTGGCCGGTCATCATCAGCGACAGGTAGGCCGCCGGGATGGTGAAAGCCAGAATCAGCACGATGTACTGCGCCACCTGGGTGTAGGTCACGCCTTTCATGCCGCCCAGCACGGCGTAGAAGAACACCACCACCGAAGAGATCAACAGACCATTGGTGCTGCTCACTTCCAGGAAGCGCGAGAAGGCCACGCCAGCGCCCGTCATCTGGCCGATCACGTAGGTCAGCGAAATGATCAGCAGACACATCACCGCCACCACACGGGCGGTTTTGGTGCCGTGGCGTTTGCCGACAAAGTCGGGCACGGTGTAGGCGCCAAAGCGGCGCATGTACGGGGCCAGCAAGGTCGCCAGCAGAACGTAGCCACCTGTCCAGCCCATGATGAACGAGGAGTTCACGTAACCCACCGAGATCAAGCCTGCGACCGAGATGAACGATGCTGCCGAGAGCCAGTCCGCCGCCGTGGCCATACCGTTTACGACGGGGTTCACCTCACCGCCAGCGATGTAAAACTCGCGGGTCGATTTGGCACGCGCCCACAGGGCAATCGCCGTATAGACAACGAACGAGCCAATCACAAAGATAAAGTTAATCCAAAATTGACTCATGGGTTACTCCTCCAGCCCAAATTCTTTGTCAATCTTGTTCATGCGCCAGGCATAAAAGAAAATCAACGCCAGAAAAGTCAGAATCGAACCTTGCTGGGCAAACCAAAAGCCCAGGTCTGCTCCGCCAATTTTGATACCCATGACAAGCGGGCGCAGCAACATGCCAAAGCCGTAGGACACCAGTGCCCAAATGCTGAGGCACAGCGCAATCAGCTTGACGTTTGCCCGCCAATAGGCATGGTCTTTCTCGGTAAGTGGTTTTAACATTTTGTCTCCTGATTCATATTAATTTATTGGCTGGCGTCAATCCAGGGCCTCCCCCGGATGACGCCATTTTTTCAAAATTTCAGAAATTGAAATTTTCTATTGAATAGCATTTATTCGTTCGACACCTCCATTTTTCTGGCGTATTGCTACGCCGCTGACAATTTCATCCGCATAAGGAAGCAGGGCCTCATCCGCTCCAGATAGACAAGGCTCCGCACCTGCCATGATCTGGCTGAACCTTACTAAATTCTTACCAAACCCCCGGTTCACCCTAGAGAAATTCAAGCAACACGGGAAAATACTGAAAATTGAAAAAATCTATTAAAAACAAACATTTGCACACCTAATAACAGACTTGCAAATTTCATCAATAAGTATTAACACTTAATTATTCATGATGAATGGACTTGACAATTATTTTTTCCATGCTCTATTTTGAAAAAAATCATCATCCCTGAATCAGAAGTCCATATACACGAATTAATTTTCACCAATTAGGTATTAATACCTAATTATTTGTACTAAAACATCTTGACTTATATTATTTCTATGTTCCAGTTCGAAGGACGTACTCTTGAAAACAAGAAATCCCAAGACAGCACCGTGCCAACCTGGAAAATCCGATGTCCACTTCCGCCCTTGCCGCTCCCTGCACCATCACCGACACCACGGGTTTGCTCGGTACCCCCCTATCGGCCCTGATTGCCCGTGCGCCCTTGAGCTTGCCGCCCGACGCTTCCATCCAGATGGGCGCCCAGGCCATGCGCGATGCCGGTGTGTCCTCGGTGCTGCTGATGCAAGGGCCACATCTGCACGGCATCGTCACCGACCGCGATTTGCGCAACCGCGTGGTGGCGCAGGGTCTTTCACCCGCCCTGCCGTTGCAGCACATTGCCAGCACCGATTTGCTGTGCCTGCCACCCCAGGCCAGTGCGCTGGATGCTCTGGCGCTGATGGCCCAGCACAACATCCACCACGTGCCGGTGGTGGACAAAGAGCGGGTACTGGGCATCGTCACCCCTCGGGATGTCGGCGAGCGCCAAAGCCCCAGCACCGTGCAATTGACACGCGGTATCCGCAAAGCACCGGATATTGCCGCCCTGGCCCAACTGAGCGCCCAGGTGCCTGCCATTCAGCAGGCGCTGGTGCGCGGCGGTGCAGGGGCGCAGGGGGTGGGACGCATCATCACTACCGTGACGGATGCCGTGACCATCCGCCTGATTGCCCTGGCCGAAGACACCCTGGGCGGCGCCCCGGTGCCCTGGGTGTGGGTGGCGGCAGGTTCCCAGGCACGGATGGAGCAAACCGCCCGCACCGACCAGGACAACGCCCTGCTGCTGGACGATGCCTACGACCCCGCAGCGCACGGCGCGTACTTCGAGGCATTGGCCCGTTTTGTCTGCGATGGGCTGAACGCCTGCGGCTACGTTCACTGCCCCGGCGACATGATGGCGATGAATGGACGGTGGCGTCAGCCCCTGGAACAGTGGCGGCGCTACTTTCGCAAATGGATCGATCAGCCCGAGCCGATGGCCTTGATGCTCAGTAGCGTATTTTTTGACCTGCGGGCCGTGACCGGCCACACGCCACTCCTGACGCAGTTGCGCCAGGAAGAACTGCACCGCGCCCAGCGCAGCCAGTTGTTTTTAGGCCATATGGTGGGCAATGCACTGGCACAGCGCCCGCCGCTCAATTGGCTGGGCGGCATCCGTGTGCTGCGTGATGCGGCGCACGCCGGCTGTATCGATCTCAAGCACAGCGCCATTGCCCCGGTGGTGGACCTGGCCCGCATTTACGCCCTGGCTGCGGGCCTGGAAGCGGTCAATACCCAGGAGCGCCTGGCGCAGGCCGGTGCCCTGGTCGGCAGCGAGGTCAGCCAGGATGCGGCCCAGGATTTAAGCGATGCGCTCAGTTTCATCGCCGCCCAGCGTCTGGCGCACCAGGCCCGCCAGGCCGATATCGGGCAAGCACCGGACAACTACCTGCCGCTGGCCAGCCTGTCGCACTTCGAGCGCACCCAGCTCAAGCAGGCATTCAAGGTGATTCAGGCACAGCAGGCGGTGCTGGCCAAGCGCTATCCCATCAGCCGGTAAGCAAATCGGCCATCAGTATTTCAAGCGGGCGTAATAGGTTTGCTGCGCCGCTTCGCGGGCCTGGCCCAGGGTGTGGATGCCCATGGCCTGCAATTGCCCGAGCAGGTGCAGCCAGACCTCGGCGGTGACCATGGCATCGCCCAGCGCGGTGTGCCGCCCCAGCACGGGGATGCCGAAGCGCTCGGCCAGGGCCTCCAGCCGGTGTGACTCCTGGTGGGGATGCACCACGGCGGACAGCAGCAGGGTGTCCAGCACGGGCTGGCGAAATGCCAGGCCGGTGCGTCGCTCCAGGAGTTGCAGAAACTTCATGTCGAACGCCGCGTTGTGGGCGACAAGCACGCTGTCTTCGGCAAAGCGGTGGAAGGTGGGCAGCACGGCTTCGATGCGGGGCTGGCCCGCCACCATGTCCGGCGTAATGCCGTGGATGGGGATGCCCGCCTCCGGGATGTTGCGCCCGGGGTTGACGAGCTGGTCGAAGCTCTCTTGCCCCAGCAGCTTGCCATTGACGATGCGCACTGCGCCGATCTGCAAGATCTCGTCGCCCCCGGAAGGGTTCAGCCCCGTGGTTTCGGTATCGAACACGGTGTAGCGCAGCGTGTTCAGGGGGCGCTCGTCCCAGGCGCTGTCGGATTCTTCATGCTGAAACAGGTCGAAGTCGTAAAACTCGGGGCGGCTGGGAATGGGGTGGGCCGTCTCCTCGGCAGTGTCCTGCACCGGCTCCAGCGGCAGGGCAAAGCGGAAAAACGCCGTATGGCGCACCCGTTCGCGCTCGAACCACATCTGCCCCCGGTGGCGAGCCACCACTTCGCGCACCGACCAGGTGCTGTGGCCGCTGCCTACGGCCATGGGGTCCATCTCCCAGCTCATGACGGTTTCGGTACTCATGGCATGGCCCGTCCACACCAGATCGAGGTGGACGCGCTCGCCCGCGCAGGCTTGCAGGCGCAATTGCAGGCTGCGCACGCCAAATTCATCGACCAGGCGCTGGCCCAGGTACAGCAGCGCTTGCAGCAGGGAATAGCTGTCCAGGCGCAGCCAGATGTCACCCTGGGCAGGGTCGGCAGGCTCGGTGACGATGGGGCACGGCAGCCGGGTCTGCAAATGCTGCTGGGCTGCGGCCAGAAACTCCTGGCCCAGCATTTCCTGCAACGGCCAACGCGCTTGCAAGGCGTCTGCCGCCCGGCTGGCCAGGGCGTCGATGCGCTGGCCGATACGGGCCATTTCCTCCTGCACCACGTGCAGGAACTGTTCGCGCAGGCGCTCCTGCCCTTCTTGCTGGCCCAGTGTGCGCAGGGCCGTGTGCATGGCGGCCAGGCTGGCGCGGTTGCCTTCGGTCAGGCTGTGCAGGACGCTGTCACGCTCGCGCTCCAGGGCAAAGCTGTGCGTGACGTCTTCCAGCAGCAGCACGAAGCCGGAAAGCTGCGCCTGCGCTTCGTCCTGGTGGGCCAGCACCGGCGTCATCTGCACGCGCAGCCATTGGCCGGAGAGCGTGTAGGTGACGAATTGCGTGGCCGCCCGTCCGGCCCCCCGTGCCAGGCGCTGGCGGATGGTGTGCAGGGCGTGGTGCATCAGCCCGCGATCCAGCAGGCCGTAGACGGAGCGGCCAATCCCCACCACGCCGCCATGCTGGGCCGCACCCAGCGCCTTGCGGGCCAGGTGGTTGTACAGAAGGATGCGGCCATCCAGGTTGCACACCAGCACGCACTGCTCCAACTCGGCAATCAGGGCAGCCAGCCGGTCTTTTTCCTGCTGCACGCGGGCGCTGGCCTGCTGCACCTGGCAGGCTATGTCACGGCGCAGGCTGTCGCGCTGAACCGCCAGGGTCTGCACCTCCTGCGCCAGCGCCTGGGCGACGCGGCTGCGGGCGTGCAGGGCGGGCGCTTGCTCCATGGTGCAGGCCACGCGCACCTGTTCGGCCAGGCGGGCCAGTTCGCGGCGAGGGCGCTCCACCAGCCGCTGCCAGGCGGCTACGGCAGCGGCAGTGCCTGCCACGGCTACGCCGGCCAGCAGCACGATCCGGAGCGGCAAGGGCAGGGTCTGCGCCCCATGCCACAACAGGCCCGTACCCAGCAGTACCAGGGCCACCAGGCTGGCTGCGCCTGCCACCACTTTCCAGAATCCAACCTGTGCCCGCATGTGCTGTGCCCTTTCTCCTGCGTTGTCGATGGCCCTTTCAAAACATGTTCTCAGAGCCGGATTTATAAAAAAATAATAGCTTTTACCGCTGATAAATAAAAGATTTCAAATACAAATAATCATGAAATCCTTTATTCATATGCGGGAGAAGCTACCTTTATTGATTAATCCGCATCCGGCACCAGATGCCGCAGCTTGATGAAGGCCATGGCGGCCATGACGGCGTCGTTCAGGGCGTCGTGCGCCTCGCGCCGGGGCAGGTGCAGGTCGTCGAGCAGGGTGGTGAAGCGCAGGTCGATGTCCACGTTGCCCTGCTGGTGGTGCGGCGGGAGCTGGCGGAATTTGTAGTCGTGGTAGAGCGCCGAGACTTCGATGCGCCGCTGCGGCAGCCCCATGCCGAGGATGGGCGCCACGGCGCGGTTGAGCATGGCGACGTCGAACTCCAGGTAGTAGCCGACCAGCGGGCGGCTGCCGATGAAGTGCAGGAGCTGGCGCATGGCAGCGTCCAGCGGCAGGCCGTCCCGCAGGTCCTGCTGGCGCAGGCGGTGCACGCGCACGCTGTCGGCACTGACGGTTTTCTCGGCGCGGATGAGCAGTTCCAGCCGCTGGCTGGTGAGGATGCGGTCGCCGACGATGCGCACCGCGCCGACGGAGATGATCTGGTCGCTGCGGGTGTTCAGCCCGGTGGTTTCGCAGTCCAGCGCCACCCATTCGCCGGGCGGCGGCGGTGCCAGCAGGAAGGCGAATTCCGGCGCGGCCAGGCGGCGCAGCAGCCACTGGCGGCGCCATTGCGCCCAACGGGCCTGCCCCCAGTTCATACCAGATCCAGCCGCAGGCGCTGGTGCAGCACGGCCTTGAAGCGCTTGACCACGGCCAGGGTGTCCTTGAGCAGGTCGCGCTCCAGGCTGCTGAGTTTCATGGGGTCGACCTTGCCGGTGATGGGGCGGTTGAGCGTCCATTCGTCCAGCCCGGCCTGCAGGCGCAGGCGCATGAGGAAGTGCAGGCTCTCCAGCAGCTCCTGGCCCAGCTTGGCATCCAGCACCTGCTGCGCGACCAGGGCGTCCAGGCGCTCGGCGGTGCTGGCGGCGGCAATGCCCTGGGCCAGCGCCAGGCTGCGCACCCCATGGACGATGGGAAACAGCCCGGCCTTTTTCAGGTTGATCTGCTGTGCATCATCGCGGCCCAGCAGCCGGCCCCACCAGCTCGCCGGGGTGCCGAAGGCGTCCACCGCAGCGGCGAAGCGGGCCACCTGCACGTCGCTGTCGAAGGTCAGTTCCCGCAGGCTGTCACGCACCCTGGTCAGCAGGCCGGCATCGCCCGCCACGGCCAGGGCGTCGAGGAAGATGCCCAGGTTCATCAGGTCCTCGCCCTCGGGCATGAGCAGCCAGCGCCGCACCCGTTGGGCAAACTCGGCCACCGTGCCGCGCCAGGCCGGGTTGTTCAGCATGATGCGGCCCGGGCATTCGGGGTAGCCGAAGGCGGCCAGCGCATCGGAAAACTGCTGGCAGATGTCGGCCAGGTTGTCCGGCGGCACGTAGCCGTCGCGCAGCAGCAGGCCGTTGTCCTGGTCGGTTTTCAGCAACTGCTCGCCCCGGCCTTCGCTGCCCATGACGAACAGGCAGCTATTGGCCAGCAGGTCGGCGGGGGCGATCATCTCCCAGGCGCGTTCGAACAAACGGGTGTTGAGCTGCTGCACCAGCCGCGTCATCAGGCCGATGCGCATCCCGCCCCGGTGCAGGGCGGCGATGAGCTGGGTAATCAGGGCAGCGGCATGTTGCAGGTCGCCCAGGCTGTGCGCCTGCTCGATCTGCACGCCCACCAGGTGCGACTGGTTGGCGACGAAGCTGAACAAATCCAGCGCCCGCAGCAGCCCCTGCACGCGGCCCGCCTCGTCCACCACCACCAGGCGGTGCACCCGCGAGCGCAGCAGCACGGCCATGGCGTCGCCGATGGTGTCGCTGACCTGGACGGTGACCACCGGGTAGGTGGCCAGCGCCCCGACGGGCAGGGTGTCCAGCGGACGGCCATCCAGAATGGCGTGCTGCAGCGAGGTGGCGGTGAAGATGCCCAGGGCGTCGGCGCCACGTTCGGCATCTTCCACCAGCACGCTGGTGGTGCGCTGCGCCTTGAACACCTGCGCCACCTGCACGATGCTGGCGCTGGCCGGGACGGTATGCGCCGGGCGCAGAAACGCCTGATCGACCCGCGCCAGCAGGAGCGACTGGGTTTCATGCTCCTCGGCCCGCTGGGCCAGGGCGCTCAATTTGTGCCCCAGGTCGGAAAACAGCAAGGCGCCAAAGGTGGCGTTGCGGGCAATCAGCTCCTGCACCGTGGCGCGGGCCAGCTGGTAGACGAGCACTTCCTCGGCGGCGACGAAGCGGCTGCTGGCCCGCCCGGCAATCAGGCTGCGGCCATCGAAGCAGTCGTCCGGGCCGTAGGTGGCCTGCACCTCCTCGCCCTCCATCTGGGTGACGTAGCCCTTGATGATGACGAACAAATGCGTCGGCGCGGCCCCCAGGTCCAGCACCACGGCATCGGGCTGGAAGTAGGCAATATCGACATTGCTGCGCACCAGGGACTGCTCGTCGGTGGACAGGCAGTCAAATGGCGAGGCGTTGAAATTGAAGGCGTTGGGCATAGTGCGGATGATTCAACCGGGTCAGCCTTGCGCCACGCTTGCAGGGCCGTGGCGCAGCGGCTGCAGAAGCCGTTATCCGTGGTCGAGCAGCCCGGCCGCAGGGCGCGTACCGCCCTCGGCCAGCTGGAAGAAGGCCACCGTCTGCACCAGCCCGTCGGCCTGCTGGCGCAGGCTCGCTGCGGCAGCGGCCATCTCCTCGACCAGGGCGGCGTTTTGCTGGGTGGCATGGTCCATCTGCGCCACCGCTTCCCCCACCTGGGCGATGCCGCTGCTTTGCTCCTGGCTGGCGTTGCTGATTTCGTGCACCAGGCCATTGGCCCGCCCGATCGCCTGCACCACCTGTTCGATGGTCGCCTTGGCGGTATCGACCTGGCCGACGCCCTGGGCCACCTGCGCCACGCTCGTCCCGATCAGCTGGCGGATTTCCTTGGCCGCCTCCCCGCTGCGCCCGGCCAGCACGCGCACTTCCGCGGCGACCACGGCAAAACCGCGCCCCTGCTCGCCCGCACGGGCCGCTTCCACGGCGGCGTTCAGGGCCAGGATGTTGGTCTGGAAGGCAATGCCGTCGATCACGGCAATGATGTCGGCAATGCGGCCGCTGCTGGCGCGGATGTCGTGCATCGCCGTGACCACCTGGGCCACGGCGACACCGCCCTGGTTGGCCACATTGGCCGCTTCCTGGGCCAGGCTGCTGGCTTGGCGGGCGTTGTCGGCGTTGTGCTGCACGGTGCTGCCAACTTCTTCCATGGAGGCGGCCGTTTCCTCCAGGGCGCTGGCCTGCGACTCCGTGCGGCTCGACAGGTCCTGGTTGCCCAGCGCAATTTCCGCGCTGGCGGTGGCCACGCCGTGCGCCCCTTCGCGCACTTGCCGGACAACGCTCTGCAGGCCTTCCTGCATGTGCTGCAGGTGGTGCATCAGGCTGAAGTTATCGCCCGCCCGCACGGCAATGGCCCGGCTTAAATCCCCTGCGGCCACGCGCTGGGCCAGGGCAACGGCCTCTTTAGGCTCGCCCCCCAAGGGGCGCAGCACCAGGCGGTTCAGCCCCCAGGCCAGCACCACGCAGGTGATGGCAATGCTGACCAGCGCCAGACCCAGCGCCAGCCATTGCAGGGAGCGCAGGTCCTTCAACACTTCCTGCGTGGGCACCACGGCGGCCAGGGCCCAGGTGGTAGCGAGGCCCTCGAACCGAATCGGCACCTGCACGTACATGGCGGCCATGCCCAGCCGGGGATCCTCGATCTGGGCCATGTAGGGCTTGCCGTCCTTGAGCGCCTGCTGCCGGGCCGCAAACTCTGCCGCGTCCATGCCCAGGGCGGCGGCATCGGCCTTTTTGCCGACCCGGTCGGCATCGCGGTCGCCCACATAGGTGCCAGTCTGCGAGAAAAAGCTGGCATACCCGCTGTCGTACAGCCGGATGGCCTGCACCTGCTGCTGCAGGTCGGTCAGGCTCAGGTCGGTGCCCGCCACGCCCAGGAACTGCCCGTCCTGCACGATGGGTACGGCCAGCGAGGTCATCATCAACTGCCGGCCCTGGAATTCGTAGACGTACGGCTCCACCAGGGTGCTGGCGCGGCGGCTGCGGGCCTGGAGGTAATAGTCCCCGGTGCCAGCCTGCTCGTAATCCTCCAGCACATCCTGGGCGATGCTGCCGTTGGCGCCGTTGCGGGAGAAATAGGGCACGAACCGCCCCGTGCCGTCGTGGTGGGCGGTGTTGGCGAAAGCCGCATCGGCATGGTCGAAGGCATCCGGCTCCCAGCCCGTCCATACGCCATTGAGCTGCGGGTTCTGCGCCAGCACCGAACCCAGCATCGCCATTCCCAGGCTGCGCTTTTCTGCCCCCTCCATGCCCGTCTGCTGCAACGATTGCAGGGCCGAGGCCAGGGTCTGCGCCGTCGTGAATGCCTGGCGCAGCCCCTGGGCCGCAGCATCGCCGTTGCGCTCGGCCAGCGTCTGGGCGTAACGCAGCGCCGCGGTTTCTTCCAGTTGGGCCGTTTGCTGCATCAGCACGGCCAGGGTCAGCCCCAGGCCAGCCACCACGACGCCCACCAGCATCAGCAGCATCTGAAAACGCAGCGACAAGGAGCGAAAAGCCTGCATCGATGTTCTCCCTGGTTTTTATCTGTCACATATGCAACAACTATCGCTCTACTGTAAGCGTAACTGTCCCCCGTCAAGAACAATATCCAACCGGCCCGGTATGGCGTTTACCCGGCCCGCTTGGCCAGCACCGCCCGTGCCACGCGCGAGCCGTTGGGGCGGCCCAGGAAGTCGCTGATGAACTGGCCGGCATCAATCAGCTTGTCCAAATCAATGCCCGTTTCAATGCCCATGCCGTGCAGCATGAACACCACATCCTCGGTTGCTACGTTTCCGGTAGCTCCTTTCGCATACGGACAGCCGCCTAAGCCCGAAACAGACGATTGAAAGTTCCACACCCCAACGGAGACTGCTGCCAAAGTATTCGACAGCGCCTGCCCGTAGGTGTCGTGAAAGTGGCCGCTGATGTGCTCCAGGTCGTAGTGCTTGAGCGTGGCCTCGATCGCCCGGCGCACCGACAGCGGGTTGCCCACACCAATCGTGTCGGCCACATCCACGCGCTGCACGCCAATGCCCTTCATCAACCCGGCCAGGTAGCTGACCTGTTCCGGGGCAATCTCGCCCTCGTAGGGGCAGCCCACGGTGCAGCTCATGGCCCCGCGCACGGCGATGCCGGCGGCCAGCGCGGCCTCGACCACCGGGGCAAAGCGCTCGATGCTTTCGGCAATGCTGCAGTTGATGTTTTTCTGGCTAAAGGCCTCGCTGGCCGCGCCAAACACCACGATTTCATCGGGGCGGGTGGCGATGGCCGCTTCAAAGCCTTTCAGGTTGGGGGTGAGCACCGAATAGCGCACATCCGCGCGGCGTTCGATACCGGCCATGACCTCGGCGTTGTCGGCCATCTGCGGCACCCACTTGGGGCTGACAAAGCTGGTGACCTCAATCTCTTTCAGGCCCGCCTCTTGCAGGCGCTGCACCAGCTCGATTTTGATGGCCGCCGGGACGGGCTGCTTTTCGTTTTGCAGCCCATCGCGCGGGCCGACATCAATGAGGCGCACTTGGGTGGGATAACTCATGCAACAACTCCTTGCGTGGAAGGTTTAAGCGGTTTTCAAACTGAGCAGCTCATCGCCCTCGGTCACCTGATCGCCGGGGGCAAAGAGCAGCTCGACCACCTCGCCATCGGCCGGGGCGGCCACGGTGTGCTCCATCTTCATGGCTTCCATCACCGCCAGGGGCTGGCCCTTGGTGACTTTGTCACCCGCCTTAACAGCAAACGACACCACCTTGCCCGGCATGGGGGCCGTCAGGCGGCCGCCCTCGCTGCCGCTTTGGCCGGCGTGGGCCAGCACATCCAGCTCGGTGATTTGGGTGGCACCACGGCGGGTGAACAGGTATTCGGTTTCGCCCAGGGCGTAGTCAAACACGCGCTCGCGCAGGCTGCCATAGCGCAAGTCCATGCTGCCATCGTCGTTGAGGGTGGCCGCCAGGGGTTGAAAGTCGCCCGTGCCCACTTGCAGTTGCAGGCCGTCGCGCGCATAGCGCAGGGTGGCCACCACCGGCTCGCCCTGGTATTGCAGGTCGATGCGGCGGCTGGCCGCGCCATGCGAGTGAAAACCGTCGGTGCGGCTGAACGGGTCAGCGCTTTGCTGGGCCTGTTCGGTGAGCACGGTCTGCGCCACCGCAGCGGCCACGGCCAGCTCCAGGCCCAGCTTGTCTTGGTTGAACAGCACGTCGCGCTCGCGCTCGATCAGCGCTGTGTCCAACTTGGCTTGGGCAAAGGCATCGCTGGCCAGCACGTAGCGCAAAAATTGCACGTTGGTGGCCAGCCCGACGATGTGCGTCTGCGCCAGCGCGGCATCCAGCCGCGCCAGGGCCTGCGCCCGGTCATCGCCATGCACGATGAGCTTGGCGATCATCGAGTCGTAGAAGGGGCTGATGGCATCGCCCTCGCGCACGCCATCGTCAAAGCGAATATCGCTGCGGGCAAAGGCGCTGTGTGCGGGCTTGCGGTAGATGGCCAGGGTGCCGGTGGCGGGCAGAAACTGGTTGTCCGGGTTTTCGGCGCAGATGCGCGCCTCGATGGCGTGGCCGATGATTTTCAGCTCGTCCTGGCGCTTGGGCAGGGGCTGGCCTGCCGCCACGCGCAATTGCCACTCCACCAGGTCTTCGCCAGTGATGGCTTCGGTCACGGGGTGCTCCACCTGCAGGCGGGTGTTCATTTCCATGAAGTAAAACTTCATCTGCTCGGGGTGCTCGTAGCCGCCGGGCTGCTCGACGATGAATTCCACCGTGCCCGCACCGACGTAGCCCACGGCCTGAGCAGCGGCCACTGCGGCCTCGCCCATTTGGCGGCGCAGGGCCTCGGTCATGCCGGGGGCGGGGGCTTCTTCCAGCACTTTTTGGTGGCGGCGCTGCACGGAGCAATCGCGCTCAAACAGATAGACGCAGTTGCCGTGCGTGTCGCCAAACACCTGGATTTCAATGTGGCGCGGGCGCAGCACGTATTTTTCGACCAGCACGGCATCGTTGCCAAAGCTGTTGATGGCTTCGCGCTGGCAGCTGGCCAAGGCGGCGGCAAAGTCTTCACTCTTTTCCACCAGCCGCATACCTTTGCCGCCGCCACCGGCGCTGGCCTTGATGAGCACAGGGTAGCCAATGCGGTCAGCCTCGCGCTGCAGCAAGGCGGGGTCTTGGTCTTCGCCCTGGTAGCCGGGCACCAGGGGCACACCGGCTTTGTCCATCAGGCGTTTGGATTCGGCTTTCAGGCCCATGGCCTGAATGGCCGAGGCGGGCGGGCCGATAAAGACCAGCCCAGCGGCCGCGCAGGCGTTGGCAAAGTCTTCGTTCTCAGACAAAAAGCCGTAGCCGGGGTGAATCGCCTGCGCCCCGGTGGCCTGGGCGGCGGCAATGATGCGCTGCCACTGCAGGTAGCTGTCCTTGGGGGCGCTGCCGCCAATGTGGATGGCCTCGTCGCAGGCGGCCACATGCTTGGCATTGGCATCGGCATCCGAATACACGGCAACGGTTTGCACGCCCAGACGGCGGGCGGTGGCGGCCACACGGCAGGCGATCTCGCCACGGTTGGCAATCAGGATTTTTTTAAACATCACGGTCTCAAAACTTTCAGTGTTTTTGGCCTCTAGCCCTTATTGAGCAAGCGCTAGCAGCTATGTATTTATGAAGATCAACCCAGCCAATTGGGCTTGCGCTTGTTCAAAAAGGCTTGCACGCCCTCTTTGCCCTCGGCGCTGGCGCGGATGTCGGCAATGCATTCGACCGTGCGGGCCACCAGCGCGGCGTTGATCTCGCGCCCGGCCACGTCCTCGACCAGCCGCTTGCAGGCGCGCACGGCGGCCGGGCCGGCCGAGAGCAGGTGCTTGAGCAGGCCATCGACGGCGCTGTCCAAATCGTCGGCCGCCACCACCTGGTGCACAAAGCCGATGCGCAGCGCCTCGGCCGCGTCAAAGCGCTCGCCGGTCAAAAAGTAGCGCTGCCCGGCACGGGTGCCCATGGCCCGCAGCACGTAGGGGGCGATGGTGGCGGGGATCAGGCCAATCTTCACTTCCGACAGGCAAAAGTGCGCCTCCTGCACCGCCACGGCCATGTCGCAGGCAGCCACCAGGCCCATGCCCCCGGCGTACACATCGCCCTGCACGCGGGCGATGGTCGGGTGCGGGCAGGTGGCAATGGTGTGCAGCATGGCGGCCAGCTTGCCCGCGTCGGCCAGGTTTTCTTCGCGGGTGTAGTCGGCCATGGCGCGCATCCAGTTGAGGTTGGCCCCGGCGCAAAAGGCCGGGCCTTCGGCGGCCAGCACCACGGCGCGGACATCGTCACGCTGGCCGACTTCGGCAAACGCGGCGGTGATTTCGGCAATCACCACATCGCTGAAAGCGTTGCGGATTTCCGGCTGGCTCAGGGTGAGGGTGGCAACCCCGGCATTCACGGAAGTGATGATGGAACGGGTCATGGTTCGGCTCCTTGTTTCAACGTAGCGGTTACATGCGGAAGACACCGAACTTGGTGTCCTCAATCGGTGCATTGCGCGTGGCCGCCAAGCCCAGCGCCAGCACGCGGCGGGTGTCGGCCGGGTCGATCACGCCATCGTCCCACAGGCGGGCGCTGGCGTAGTAGGGGTGGCCCTGGTCTTCGTACTGCTGGCGGATGGGGGCTTTGAAGGCTTCTTCTTCTTCAGCGCTCCACTGGCCGCCCTTGGACTCGATGCCGTCGCGCTTGACGGTGGCCAGCACGCTGGCTGCCTGCTCGCCCCCCATCACGCTGATGCGCGCGTTGGGCCACATCCACAAAAAGCGTGGGCTGTAGGCGCGACCACACATGCCGTAGTTGCCCGCGCCAAAGCTGCCGCCGATGATGATCGTGAACTTCGGCACGCTGGCCGTGGCCACCGCCGTGACCAGCTTGGCGCCGTGGCGAGCGATGCCCTCGTTCTCGTACTTGCGGCCCACCATGAAGCCCGTGATGTTCTGCAGGAAGACCAGCGGAATCTTGCGCTGGCAGCACAGCTCGATGAAGTGCGCCCCCTTCTGCGCCGATTCGCTGAACAGGATGCCGTTGTTGGCGATGATGCCCACCTGCATCCCCTCGACGCGGGCAAAGCCGCAGACCAGGGTGGAGCCGAAGCGGGCCTTGAATTCGTCGAACCGGCTGCCATCGACCAGGCGGATGATGATCTCGCGCACGTCGAACGGCTTGCGCGTGTCGGTGGGGATCACGCCGTACAGCTCTTTGCTCTCAAAAAGAGGAGCTACAGGCGCTTTATCACCGGGGTTTTGCACCTTGTTTTTATTCAAATTGCTGACTGCACGCCGGGCCAGTGCCAATGCGTGCAGATCGTTCTCGGCCAAATGGTCGGCCACGCCCGACAGGCGGGTGTGGACATCACCGCCGCCCAGGTCTTCGGCGGTGACGACTTCGCCGGTGGCGGCTTTCACCAGCGGCGGGCCGCCCAAAAAGATGGTGCCCTGGTTTTTCACGATGATGGATTCATCGCTCATGGCCGGCACATACGCGCCGCCGGCGGTGCAGCTGCCCATGACCACGGCAATCTGCGCGATGCCCTGGGCGCTCATGTTCGCCTGGTTGTAGAAGATGCGGCCAAAGTGGTCGCGGTCGGGGAACACGTCGTCCTGGTTGGGCAGGTTGGCCCCGCCCGAATCGACCAGGTAAATGCACGGCAGCTGGTTTTGCTGGGCGATTTCTTGCGCGCGCAAATGTTTTTTCACCGTCATGGGGTAGTAGGTACCGCCTTTGACGGTGGCATCGTTGCACACCACCATGCAATCGACCCCGGCCACGCGGCCAATGCCGGCAATCAGGCCCGCGCCGGGCGCAGCGTTGCCGTACATATTCATCGCCGCCAGCGGGGCAATCTCGAGGAAGGGCGTACCGGGGTCGAGCAATTGCTGCACGCGGTCGCGCGGCAGCAGCTTGCCCCGGCCCAGGTGCTTGGCGCGGGCGGCTTCGCCACCGCCTTGGGCAATTTTTTCGCACTGCGTGCGCAGGTCATCGACCAGCGCCTGCATCGCGGCGGCGTTGGCCTGAAAATCCGCCGAGCGCGGGTTGAGCTTGCTGGTCGTCATACGGAACCTCCTTGGGAAGAAAATAATTTTTCGCAAATTTGCGCTGCGCCAGCGGAAAAACCACCTTGCGCAGCGCTAACAATTAAGCCATGCACACTGTCGAAACCGTCTTGTTGGTACTGATGCTGGGGGCCTTGACCGGCATCGCCGCCCGTTACGTGCGGGCCGTTCCCCTGCCCCTGATCCAGATCGCCCTGGGGGCGCTGATTGCCTGGCCGCAGGATGGGCTGCACATCGCCTTCGACCCGGAGCTGTTCCTGCTGCTGTTCATCCCGCCGCTGCTGTTTGCCGACGGCTGGCGCATCCCCAAGCGCGAATTTTTCGCCCTGGCCAAACCGATCCTGCTGCTGGCCTTCGGCCTGGTGTTCTTTACGGTACTGGGCCTGGGCTATCTGATCCACTGGATGATTCCCAGCATTCCGCTGACCGTGGCCTTCGCCCTGGCCGCCGTGGTGTCGCCCACCGATGCGGTGGCGGTGTCCGCCATTTCGCGCAACCTGGGGATGCCCAGCAAAACCATGCACCTGCTGGAGGGCGAATCGCTGCTGAACGACGCCTCCGGCCTGGTGGCGCTGAAATTCGCCGTGGCGGCAACGCTGACCGCCGGTTCCTTCACCTGGGAAAGCGCCGCCAAGGATTTCACCTGGATGGCCGTGGGCGGCCTGGGCCTGGGCACGCTGATGGGCTGGGGCTTCAGCCGGGGGCGCGACATGGTCACGCGCCGCGTGGGCGACGTGGCCGCCACGCAGATGGTGCTGCTGCTCATCCTGCTGCCCTTTGCTGCCTACATCGGCGGGGAATATATCGGTGTTTCGGGGATTCTGTCCGCCGTAGCTGCGGGTATAGCTACCAATTTTGCCGATCTGGACCGCAGCAACTTCATCTCCGAACGTCTGCAGACCGAAGGCACCTGGAGCATGGTGGAAGCGGCCTTCAACGGCGCCATCTTCCTGCTGCTGGGGCTGCAATTGCCGTCCATCATCGGCGAGACGCTGCGCGGCGCGGCGCACCGCGATGCCTGGCTGCTGCTGGGCTACGTGGCCGCCATCTCCTGCGCCCTGCTGGCGCTGCGCTGGATCTGGCTGATGCTGGGCGTGCGCGGCTCGCTGCACAAGGCGCACCGCCAGGGGCGCATGGAAGAGCGTCCCAGCGCCCTGCTGACCCTGGCCACGACCGTGGCGGGCATTCGCGGCGCGGTGACGCTGGCCGCCGCCCTGTCGATTCCCACCCACCTGGCCAACGGCCGCGTGTTCCCCGAGCGCAACCTGCTCATCTTCCTGGCCACGGGGACGATTCTGTTCACCCTGGTGCTGGGCAGCGTGGTGCTGCCGCTGCTGCTGCGCCGGATGCCGCCGGTGGAGGACACCCAGGCCCAGCACGAGGAACGCCAGGCCCGCACCGCCGCCTGCCAGGCGGCCATTGCCAGCCTGGCCCTGTCCGAAGACGAGGCCCAGCAACACAACGCCCAGTGGCTGGCCCAGCACCAGGAAGTGGCCGGGCGCATCACCCAGGAGTACCGCAACCGCATCCAGATGCTGGACGAAAGCGGCATCGCCAGCACCCCCGAAGCGCAAAGCGACGCCCCCGAGGTGGTGCACGAGCGGCGCCTGCGCTACCTGCGCGAGATCGAGCTGCGCCTGCGCTGCATCCAGGTCGAACGCGATGCCCTGTACGCCGAGCGCCAGGCGCACCGCATCAACGACGAGATGCTGCGCTCCATGGTCAGCGAGCTGGACATGTCCGAAGTCTCGCTGCGCAAGCGCCTGACGGTGGCACGGCGGGCCGCCGGCCTGCCGTCCCTGGACGACAGGCACTGACACCCTGGACAGCGCAGCAGCAGGCATGGTCATGCGGTCTGCTGCGGCTGCAGGTGCAGCTGCTCCATCATGGTTTCGCGGATCTTGAATTTCTGGATCTTTCCGGTCACCGTCATCGGGAAGGCATCGACAAAGCGGATGTAGCGCGGCACCTTGTAGTGGGCGATCTGGCCCTTGCAGAAGGCGCGGATGTCGTCCTCGGTCACGCTCTGGCCAGGCTTGGCGATGATCCAGGCGCACAGCTCCTCGCCGTAGCGGCTGTCGGGCACGCCCACCACCTGCACGTCCTGCACCTGGGGGTGGCGGTAGAGAAATTCTTCGATCTCGCGCGGGTAGAGGTTCTCGCCGCCGCGAATCACCATGTCCTTGATGCGCCCGACGATGTTCACATAGCCCTGCGCATCCATCACGGCCAGGTCGCCGGTGTGCATGAAGCCCTCATCGTCGATGGCTTCGCGGGTTTTTTCGGCATCGCCCCAGTAGCCGTGCATCACGGAATAGCCCTTGGTACACAGCTCGCCCGTCTCGCCCGGTGCCACGATGGCCCCCGTTTCGGGGTGGATGATTTTCACCTCCAGGTGCGGCTGCACCAGGCCGACGGTGGAGACGCGCTTGTCCAGCGGCGTGTCGGTGGAACTTTGGCAGCTCACTGGGCTGGTTTCGGTCATGCCGTAGGCAATGGTCACCTCGGTCATGTGCATGTCGGCCTGCACGCGCTTCATCACTTCGATCGGGCAGGGGCTGCCGGCCATGATGCCGGTGCGCAGGGTGGACAGGTCAAACTCTTTGAAGCGCGGGTGGTCCAGCTCGGCGATGAACATGGTGGGCACGCCGTGCAGGCCGGTGCATTTTTCGGCCTGCACCGTCTCCAGCACGGTGAGCGGGTCGAAACCGTCGTTGGGATAGACGATGGTGCTGCCGTGGGTGAAACAGGCCAGGTTGCCCAGCACCATGCCAAAGCAGTGGTACAGCGGCACGGGAATGCACAGGCGGTCAGCCGCCGTCAGCTTCATGCACTCGCCGATGAAAAAGCCGTTGTTCAGGATGTTGCGGTGCGTCAGCGTCGCGCCCTTCGGGAACCCCGTGGTGCCGCTGGTGAACTGGATGTTGATCGGGTCGGTGTTTTTGAGCGTGGCGGCCACGGCATCGACCTGCGGGTCGTCGGCCTGGCCCTTGGCCATCCAGTCGGAAAAACGCAGCATCCCGGGCTGGTCCGCCCCTTCGCCGGCCACGTCGATCCACACCACGGTGCGCAGGCTGGGCAGGCGTTTGGCTGCCAACATGCCGGGCATGCAGCGGCCCAGTTCCGGGGCCAGTTCGCGCAACATGCCCAGGTAATCGCTGGTCTTGAACTGCGCCATGGTCACCAGCGCCTTGCAGCCGACCTTGTTCAGGGCGTATTCCACCTCGGCGGTGCGGTAGGCCGGGTTGATGTTCACCAGCACGATACCGACCTGCGCCGTGGCCAGCTGCATCAGCACCCATTCGGCATTGTTGTGCGACCAGATGCCCACCCGGTCGCCCTTTTCCAGGCCCGATTGCAGCAAGGTGCTGGCCAGTTGGCGCACCGCCTTGTGCAGGCCGGCATAGGTGTAGCGCAGCCCCTGGTGGCGGCTGATCAGCGCCTCGCGCTCGCCCTGGCGGCGGGCCATGTCGGCAAAGAAGTCGCCGATCGTCGCTTCGATCAGCGGAGTGTCGGTCGCGCCACAGGCATGGCTGACAGTCAAGGGGGCAAACGGGGCAGGCACGGCAGTTCTCCTGGTTTTCGCCACCGGACGGCACGGCAGCCCGGTGTTTCAGCATGGTTACTGCCCAGAATACGGGTAAGCCCCCCGCAGATGGGGCCAGCAAGGTTGCAATAATTGCCACTTATGGAAGTCCCTTACGCTCCCTCTGCCCGGCCTCCCGCCCCGGTTCCTGCGGCCCAAGTCGTCCCTGCCGGGCTGGGCGCTCCCCACCCTGCGCTGACACCGATGGCCTTTGTCCAGGCCGTGGTACAGGCATACCAGCAGCGCGGGCTGTCGCCCGCCAGCGCCCTGGCAGCGGCACAAATTGCGCCAACTGCGGTACAGCACCGCCATGCCCGCATCACCGCCCTGCAAATGGAGCTGCTGTGCGCCCACGCCATGCGCGAGCTGGACGACGAGGCCCTGGGCTGGTTTTCCCGCCGCCTGCCCTGGGGCAGCTACGGCATGTTGGCCCGCGCCAGCATCAGCAGCCCCAGCCTGGGCCTGGCCATGGCCCGCTGGTGCCGCCACCACAACCTGCTGACCGAGGACATCGAGCTGCACCTGCGCCACGACGCCCAGGTGGCCCGCATCGAACTGCACACGCTGCGCCCGCTGGGGCCGATGCAGGAGTTCTGCCTGCTGTCGGTGCTGCGCAATCTGCACGGGCTGGCCTGCTGGTGGATGGATCACCCCATCCCGCTGCTACAAGCCAGTTTTCCCTTCCCCGCGCCGGCCCATGCGGCGGTGTACGAAGTGCTGTTCCAGGCCCCGGTGGTGTTTGCCGCGCCCCTGGCGAGCCTGACCTTTGCGGCCTCCTGGCTGACCGCCCCCCTGGTGCGCGACGAGGCCGCCCTGACCACCATGCTGCAGCGGGCGCTGCCCATCCAGGTACGGCCCTACCGCCCCAGCCAGAGCCTGGTGCAGCGCGTGCGCCAGGCGCTGGCCGCGCACGCCTATTGCGGGCATACGGCAGAAAGCCTGGCCGAGCTGCTGCACCTGGCCCCGCGCAGCCTGCACCGGCAGTTGCAACAGGCCGGCACGTCGCTGCAACAATTGAAGGACGAGGTACGCCGACAAAAGGCCTGCGCCCTGCTGCTGCGCACGGACATGCCGCTCAAGCGCATTGCCCAGGCTTGCGGCTTTGCCAGCGAAAAAAGCTTTGGCCGCGCATTCGCCCACTGGCTGGGTATGCCGCCGCAACAGTTCCGCGCGGCGCAGCGACCTTAATCGCCCTGCCCCAGCGGCAGACGCAGCTCGAAACACGCCCCGGGCGCTCCGTCACTGCGCCCCAGGCAGCGCACGCTGCCGCCGTGGCGCTGGGCGATGCTGCGCACCAGCGCCAGCCCCAGGCCGACGCCGCCGCTGCGCTCGCTGGCACCGGGCAGGCGGTAGAACTTTTCAAAGATGCGCTCGCGCTGTTCGGGAGGGACGCCGGGGCCGTGGTCCTGCACGCGCACGACGGCTTGTGCGCCCTCGCTGAGCAGCTCCAGACTGATTGCGCCCTGGCTGTAGCGGCGGGCGTTTTCCAGCAGGTTGCGCACGGCGCGGCGCAGCAGCTTGGCGATGCCGGGCACTTCCAGCGCGGTGGCCTGCAAGAGCAGTTCGGCATCGACGCGGGCGCATTCTTCGGCGGCCAGGCCGATCAGGTCGACGGCCTCGCTGCTGCCCACGTCCACGTCCGGCTGCTCCAGGCGGCTGGCCAGCAGGATTTCATCGACCAGCTGGTCGAGTTCGGCAATGTTGCGCTGAATCTCCTGCCGGGCGCTGCGCTGCGCGGGAGCATCGCCCATCAGCTCCAGCCCCATGCGGATGCGGGCCAGCGGGGAGCGCAGCTCGTGCGAGGCATTCGCCAGCAGGCTCTGGTGCGATTGCACCAGGGTCTGGATACGCTCGGCGGCGGCATTGAACTGGCGGGCCAGGTCGGCCACTTCGTCCTGGCCCTGGGCGGGCACGCGCACGGCCAGATTGCCTTCGCCGAACTGCTGCACGCTGCGTTGCAGGTTTTCCAGCCGCTTGAGCAGCCGCCGGATGATGGGGAACACGGCCAGCGCCACGGCCAGTCCGACCAGCCCGAGCAGCCACAAAAAGCCCAGCGGCGGGCGCAGCCAGTAGCTGATGTCCAGGGGGCTGGGCGGCGGCGGCGGGCGGCCCCGGTGGGGCGTCATCTCCAGCAGGTAGCTGCGCCCGTCGTCCCCGGCAATGGCAAAGCGCAGGCTGTCGCCATAGTCCGGCCCCCGGCGGCGCTGGCGTTCGAACCCCCCTTGCAGCACGATGGCCCCGGTGGCATCCGTCACGGTGATTTCACGGGCCAGGGTGCCCTGGACGCTGTTGCGGGCTTCGTGCTCTTGCGCCACCTTCCAGGCCAGGCCGACCAGCAGGGTGAGCACGGCCACGCCGCCGACCACGGCCAGCCAGATGCGCAGGTACAAACGCCGGGCGAAGGGCCGGGCAAAGGCTTGGAACATGGCGCGGCCCCCTCAGTCCTGCTGCTTGGCGAACACGTAGCCGACGCCGCGCACGGTGAGAATGCGCTTGGGGGTTTTCGGGTCGGCCTCGATCGCCGCGCGGATGCGGCCCATGTGCACGTCGATGCTGCGGTCGAAGGCTTCCAGCTCGCGCCCGCGCACCACTTCCATGATCTGGTCGCGGGTCAGCACCCGCCCGGCGCGTTCGGCCAGGGCCACCAGCAGGTCGAACTGGTAGCTGGTCATCTCTGCCGGCTGCCCGTCTACCGTCACCGTGCGGGCATCCCGGTCGATTTCCAGGCTGCCGAAGCGCAGCACCTGGTGCGCCGGTTCGGCCACCACGGCCCCGCGCCCCTGGCGGCGCAGGATGGCGCGGATGCGGGCCAGCAGCTCGCGCGGCTCGAAGGGCTTGGGCAGGTAGTCGTCCGCGCCCATTTCCAGGCCGACGACGCGGTCCATCGGGTCGCCTTTGGCGGTCAGCATCAGCACCGGCACCTCGGCGGCGGCACCGGGCAAGGCCCGCAGGCGGCGGCACACTTCCAGCCCATCCAGGTCGGGCAGCATCAGATCCAGAATCAGCAAATCGGGCAGGGGCTGGCGTTGCAGTTGCTGCAGGCCGCTGGTGGCATCCGGGCAGTGCGCCACCGATAGGCCGTTGTTCCCCAGGTAGGTGACGACCATGTCCGCCAGGCGCTGATCGTCTTCAATCATCAATAGGTGTTGCTGCGTGCTCATGCCGGGCAGTGTAGGGGGCGCAGTTGTCTATTGTGTAAAGCGGCAGGGAAGCTATTGATTCAGGTGCTTTCTCCACAGTTAAACAAACGATTTCAGATATTAAAGATGCTGAAATCGTTTTTTTATCAGCGGAAACAGCTTCTTATTTCGATGTGCTGCGCGTCAGGTAGCACAGCAGCCTGTCCATGAGCGCCTCCAGCCCGGCATACCGGCCCGGGGGGCTGGCCTGCAATGCCTGCGCGGTCTGGATGAAGGCCGACGGCACCAGTTCGCCGTGGCAGTGGGTGAGCAGGGCGGCCACGCTTTCGGGCGTGGTTTCCAGGTGGAATTGCAGGCCGATGGCCCGTGGGCCGATCTGGAATGCCTGGTGCAGGCAGGCGGCGCTGCGGGCAAGGTGGACGGCCCCGTCCGGCAGGTCGAAGGTTTCGCCATGCCAGTGAAAGACCTCCGCCGTGGCCGGAAAGGCAAAGCTGCCGTCCTGCGGCGCACAGCCCTGGACGGGGAACCAGCCGATCTCCTTGTGCTGCGCCGGGTAGACCCGGGCGCCCAGGGCCGCCGCCATGAGCTGGGCGCCCAGGCAGATGCCCAGCACCGCCTTGCCGGACAGGATGGCCGCTGCGATCAGGTGCTTTTCCGGGCGTAGCCAGGGCAAGGCGGCCTCGTCATTGGCGCTCATGGGGCCGCCCAGGACGATCAGCACATCGAAAGCACCAACCGGCGGCAAGGCGGCGTCCGCCTCGAACAGCCGGGTGGTCGTGACTTCTGCCGACCGGGCTGCCAGCCAGGCGGCGATGCGGCCCGGCCCTTCAAAGGGCACATGCTGCAGAACGTGTACGCGCATCGAATGGCCTCCTTGCACCTCAGCCCACGGCCCGCTGCGGCGCAGTGCGGGCATGGGTGGTGTAGAGCGTCAGGCCCGTGAAGGCCAGGCCGCCAACGATGTTGCCCAGCACCACCGGGATTTCGTTCCACAGGAAGTAGTCCGCAATCGAGAAGTTGCCGCCCATCATCAGCCCCGAGGGGAAGAGGAACATGTTCACCACCGAGTGCTCGAAGCCCATGGCGAAGAACAGCATGATCGGCATCCACATGGCGATGACCTTACCGCTGACGGTGGTGGAGATCATCGCGCCGACCACGCCGGTGGACACCATCCAGTTGCACAGCACGCCGCGCAGGAAGATGGTGCACCAGCCCATCAGCCCGTACTCGGCGTAGCCCAGGGTGCGGGCCTCGCCGATGTGGCCGATCTTCTGCCCGATCTCGCCCGGCGGCACGGAAAAGCCGTAGGTGAAGATGAAGGCCATCATCCCCGCCACGGTCAGCGCCCCCAGGAAGTTGCCGACGAACACCAGCCCCCAGTTGCGCAGGATGCCGCGCACGGTGACGCCGGGGCGCTTGTCCAGCAGCGCCAGCGGGGTGAGCATGAACACCCCGGTGAGCAGGTCGAAGCCCAGCAGGTAGAGCATGCACACGCCCACCGGAAAGAGCAGCGCCCCGATCAGCGCCGAGCCGCTCATGACGCTGGCCGTGACGGCGAACACGGCCGCCAGCGCCAGGATGGCACCCGCCATGAAGGCGCGGATCAGGGTGTCGCGCGTGGACATGTGGATCTTGGCTTCGCCGGTATCGACCATCTTGGTGACGAATTCGGCGGGAGAGAGGTAGGCCATGGGGATGCTCCTGCAAGGGTGAAAAATCGGGGGAATCGAAAAAAAGAGGCCGTAGAAAAGAGCGTCAAGGCGCCGCCGCCGTCCGCTGCGCCGGGCCGGCCAGCGGGCGGGTCTGCGCCAGGGCGTGCCCGGCCAGCTCGGCAGCGTCCAGGTAGACGGCCCCGGCGGCCACCTGCACACGGAACACCGGGGTGCTGCCCTCGTCCGGGGCCAGCGCCTGCCCGTCGGCCAGGCCGATGGTCCAGTTGTGCAGCGGGCAGGCCACCTTGTCGCCAAACACCATGCCTTGCGACAGCGGCCCGCCCTTGTAGGGGCTGTAGTCCAGCAGGGCGTGGACGGTATCGGCGGCGGTGCGGAACAGCGCCACTTCCAGCCCCCGGGGCCGGGCCACGCGGCGTGCGCCCTGGCGCGGGATGTCGTCCACTTGGCAGATGTATTGCCAGTTCGCTTGGGATGTCATGGGGATACCTTTCCTGTTCAAACGGTGGCCGCGGTGGCGGGGACGATGGGGATGAACTGCCGCGCATCGACCCGCGCCCTGTCGCCCTCGAACCAAGGGTCCGGTTCGCCCTCCAGCGCCGCTTGCAGCCGCGCCCACAGCGCCTGCCGGTTGGCGGCGTCCTCCAGCACCTTCTGCCTGACGTGCTCCAGGCCGACGCGGGCCACGTAGTGCGTGGTGCGCTCCAGGTACCAGCCCTCCTCGCGGTAGAGCTGGAGGAAGGCGCCGCTGATCTCCAGCACCTCCTCGGCGGTTTTCACCTTGGTGAAGAACTGCGCCACCTCGGTCTTGATGCCGCCGTTGCCGGCGATGTGGATTTCCCAGCCGGAATCGACACCGATCACGCCCACGTCCTTGATGCCGCTTTCGGCGCAGTTGCGCGGGCAGCCGCTGACGGCCAGCTTGACCTTGTGCGGCGCGTACATGCGCCACAGCGCCCGCTCCAGATCGCGCCCCAGTTGGCTGCTGTCCTGCGTGCCGAAGCGGCACCATTCGCTGCCCACGCAGGTTTTCACGGTGCGCAGGGATTTGCCGTAGGCGTGGCCGCACGGCATCCCGATGTCGCGCCACACGCCGGGCAGATCCTCCTTCTTCACGCCCAGCAGGTCGATGCGCTGGCCGCCCGTCACCTTCACGCCGGGGATCTGGTATTTGTCCACCACGTCGGCAATGCGGCGCAGCTCGTCGGCATTCGTCTCGCCGCCCCACATGCGCGGGATGACGCTGTAGGTGCCGTCCTTCTGGATGTTGGCGTGGCTGCGCTCGTTGATGGCGCGGCTTTGCGGGTCGTCCAGTGCCTCCTTGGGCCACGTGCTGATCAGGTAGTAGTTGATCGCCGGGCGGCAACCGGGGCAGCCGTCGGGCGTCTGCCACTCCATGAAGGCGAAGACTTCCTCCTTGCTGACCAGATGGTGCGTGCGGATGGCATCGCGCACCGCCTGGTGGCCATGCTCGGTGCAGGCGCAGACGGGCTTGGCAGCGCTGTTGGCCGCATACGCGCCGCCCACGGTGGCCATCAAGAGCTGCTCCACCAGCCCGGTGCACGAGCCGCAGCTGGCGCTGGCCTTGGTGTGCTTGCGCACCTCGTCGAGGGTGAACAGGCCCTTTTCCTTGATCGCCTTGCAGATGGTGCCCTTGGTCACGCCGTTGCAGCCGCAGACCTCGGCATCGTCGGGCATGGCGGCGGCCTGGTTCTGCCCGGCGTGGCCGCCTTCGCCGAGGTTGCTCTGGCCCAGCATCAGGCTGCTGCGCAGCTCGGCCACGCTGCGGCCCTCGCGCAGCAGCTGGAAGTACCAGCTGCCATCGACCGTGTTGCCGTACAGGCAGGCGCCGACCAGCTTGTCGTCCTTGAGCACCAGCTTTTTGTACTGCCCCGCGCCGGGGTCGCTCAGGACGATTTCCTCCGTGCCCGCGCCGCCCATGAAGTCGCCCGCCGAGAACAGGTCGATGCCCGTCACCTTCAGCTTGGTCGAGGTCTGCGAACCCAGGTAGCGGCCAATGCCGAATTCCGCCAGGTGGTTGGCCGCCACCCGCCCCTGCTCGAACAGCGGCGCCACCAGCCCGTAGGCAATGCCCCGGTGCGCGGCGCATTCGCCCACGGCGTAGATGCGCGGGTCGGTGGTGGTCTGCATGGTGTCGCCCACGACGATGCCCCGGTCGACGTGCAGGCGCATGGACTCGGCCAGGGCCGTGTTGGGGCGGATGCCCACGGCCATCACCACCAGATCGGCCGGGATTTCGCTGCCGTCCTTGAAGCGCACAGCCTGCACCCGGCCTGCGGCGTTGCCCAGCAGCGCCTCGGTCTGCGCCTGCATCAGGAACGCCATGCCGCGCTCCTGCAAAGCCTTTTGCAGCATCTGCCCGGCCATGGGGTCCAGCTGGCGATCGAGCAGCCATTCGCCCGCATGCACCACCGTCACCTGCATCCCGCGCTTGCGCAGGCCGTGGGCGGCCTCCAGCCCCAGCAGGCCGCCGCCGATCACCACGGCGTGCCGGTAGCGGGCGGCGGCGTCGATCATGGCCTGCGTGTCGGCAATGTCGCGGTAGGCCAGCACGCCATCCAGATCCTTGCCGGGAATCGGCAGCATGAAGGGGTTGGAGCCGGTGGCCAGAATCAGCCGGTCGTAAGCCACGCTCACCGCCTCGCCCGTGCTGCGCACCGCGTGCACGGTGCGGCGGGCGCGGTTCACCTCGGTCACGGTGCAGCCCGCGTGCAGGGTGATGCCATGCCCGGCATACCACGCCCAGTCGTTGAGCACGATCTGCTCCAGCGTCTGCTCCCCCGCCAGCACGGGCGAGAGCAGGATGCGGTTGTAGTTGGGATGCGGCTCCGCGCCGAAGATGGTGATCTCGTACAGATCGGGCGCGATCTTGAGCAGCTCTTCGAGCGTGCGCACCCCCGCCATGCCATTGCCGACCATCACCAGTTGCATTTTTTTCATAGCGCCCTCTTGCAGTGTTCATGAGCGGCCCCACCGGGCCACGCAGAGAACAAAGCAAGAACCATGCCAATGCAAAAAATGAAACCGCCCCCTTGCCAGAAACGGAAAAAAAGCCATCGGGCGCCATGGCCTTGCACGGAAATTCACGCCATTTTTTGGTGCAAACAATGCTGCAACGCACCAAAGCAGGAACAGAAAACCGGAACCAGAGGCTTGCGTCAGCGCCCCCGCTTCCAACGCTTGCGCAGCAAGCAAGGAAGCCCCGTCCCGACAATGCCGCCGTCAGGGCGCAGGCCGTTTATTTCCCGCAACGGCATCCCGTCTGACTCACCGTGGTTGTCCGAGCGCAGCGCCCGCAGGGCGCGAAGCGAGTTCCACGGTGCCAAAGCTGCGCAGCACGCCTTCTTTGCGTCCTTTCTTGTGCGAACAAGAAAGGATGTCGCCCGCCGGGGCGAGTCCCGGCCAGCAGAACCAAAAAAATAGCTGCCACCACATAAAAACAAACAACTTCAACAATAAAACAACCTGAAATCGTTCATTGAAAAGCGCAAACAGCTACTTATTTAATATCACCCCCGAAACGGCAAACGCGGCAACTGCTCCCGCAAGATGCCCCACGGACTGCGCCCGCTCAACTGCGCCACGATGGCCGCCTTCAGCGGCGGCAAATGCTGCGCCCCCTGCAACACGATCTGGCGCAGCAGCCGGGGCGCAGGGCGCGGATCGGTGAACAGCCTGACCACGGTGTTGGTCCCCTGGAACAGCGGCCAGGCGTGCCGGTGCTGGCTGCGGCTGTAGGCGGCCAGCACGCCCTCCTGCCCCCAGTCCTGGCCCGCGTGGTAGGCGCTGGCGATGGCGCTGCTCAACCGCTCCACCCCCGACAGCCCCAGGTTGAAGCCATGCGCCGTCACCGGGTGCATCCCCACGGCGGCATCGCCCAGCAAGGCAAAGCGCGGCCCGCTGAACTGGCGGGCATAGGTCGCCACCAGCGGGTAATGGTGGCGCTGGCCGACCAGCTCCATCTCGCCCAGGCGGCTCTGGAAATGCGCCTGCACCTGGGCGGCGAAGTCGGCCTCGTCCAGTTGCATCAGGCGGGCGATGTCCGGGCTGTCGCTGGTCACCACCGCCGAGCACAGCAGGTCGCCCGTGGCCGGGTCGGGCTGCAGCGGCAGGATGGCCAGGGTGCGGTCGTAGCCAAAGCATTCGTGCGCCACGTCGTGGTGCTCCAGCGTGTGGCGCATCCGGCAGACGATGACGCTGCGGCCAAAATCCGTCATCTGCGCCCCCACGCCCAACATGCGGCGCACGGCGGAAAAGCGGCTGTCGGCCGCCACCACCAGCGGTGCGGACAGCGGCGGCGCATCCACGCGCACGCCGTTGTCCTGCACCTGGTAGTGCACCTGGACGCGATCGCCCAGGTGCTGCACCTGCGTGACGGTGGCCTCGGTCAGCACGCGGATGGCGGCGTGGGCCTGCGCCTCCTCCCACGCCGTGCGGCGCAGGGCGCAATTGGGCACGATGCGCCCGAGCGCCTCCATGTCCTGACCCACGGTATCGATGTCCAGCGTCGGGCGCACGCCCACCGGGCCGTCGTGCACCACCGCCTGGCGGATGAAGCCCTGTTCATGCGGCAGCAGGCGCTGCCAGGTGCCCAGGCGCTGCAGGGTCTGCACGCTGGGATGGGTCAGGGCGATTTCCCGCCCATCCGGGGCCGGATGGGCCAGAACCGCCTGCGGCTGCTGCTCCAGCACCGTGGCGTGCAAACCGGCCTGGGCCAAAGCCAGCGCCAACGACAAACCCGCAGGCCCGGCGCCTACGATCAAAACATCGGTATCCATAGAAGAAGGGCGTAATCAGAAGTAAAAGTCGGACGGTCAACGCGGGCCATTGTCCCCCCTTCTGCCACGCACACGGGCGCAACACCGCAAACCACCCTGCTGCGCTTGCAACAGTTACGGACATGCAAGGTACACTTGCCGCTGGTGTGCCTTTCCCCTCCCTTGCCTTTTCCCTGCCTTTTCCCTGCCTTTTCCCTGCCTTTTCCCTGCCTTTTCCCTGCCTTTTCATTGAGCTATGGCCGTTGATTCCAAGAGCGCTGCCCGCGCCAGCTTTGACCTGAAAAGCGCCGAATTGCCGGTACTGGCAGTGGCGTTGCGCAGCACCGATGTGGCGACCGTGGTTGCCGACTTGGCCCGGCGCCTGGCCGACGACCCGGATTTTTTCGACAACGACCCCGTCCTCATCGACCTGCACCATGTGCAGGACAGCCCCGAGGCCATCGACTTTCCCTGCCTGCTGGCCGCCCTGCGCAGCCACCGTACCCGTCCGGTGGCCGTGCGCGGCGGCTCGCCTGCCCAGATGAACGCGGCCCACGAGGCCGGCCTGGTGCCCGCCCCCGATGCCACCCTGGCCCGCCCCAAGGAACGCAAGGCCGAGCGCGAAGTGGAAGTCGTCGTCCAGGAGGTGGAAATCATCCGCGAGGTGCCGGTGGACGTCGTGCGCCCGACCATGGTGGTGGACAAGCCGCTGCGCTCCGGCCAGCAGGTGTACGCCAAGGGCGCCGATCTGGTCGTCCTGGCCATGGTCAGCTTTGGCGCCGAGGTGATTGCGGACGGCAACGTCCACATCTACGCCCCCTTGCGGGGCCGGGCCGTGGCCGGCGCCCGCGGCGACACGGCGGCCCGCATTTTCACCACCTGCATGCAGCCGCAACTGCTGTCGATCGCCGGCAACTATCGCGCCCTGGAAGCCGATCTACCTGCCGACGTGGCCGGCAAACCGGCCCAGGCCCGCCTGGAGGGGGATCGGCTCATCATCGAACCCCTGGCATCCCTGACCTGATTCCCCAGCCTTCAAGACCTCTAGGAACCCTGCTCTCATGGCCAAAATCATCGTAATTACCTCCGGCAAAGGCGGTGTCGGCAAAACGACCACCAGCGCCAGCATTGCCGCAGGCCTGGCACTGTCCGGGAAAAAAACCGTGGTGATCGACTTCGACGTCGGGCTGCGCAACCTCGACCTCATCATGGGCTGCGAACGCCGCGTGGTCTACGACCTGATCAACGTCATCCAGGGCGAGGCCAACCTGAACCAGGCCCTCATCAAGGACAAGCAGTGCGACAACCTGTTCATCCTGGCCGCTTCCCAAACGCGCGACAAGGATGCCCTGACCGACGAAGGCGTCAAGAAAGTGCTGGACGATCTCGCCGCCATGGAGTTTGACTTCATCCTCTGCGACTCCCCCGCCGGGATCGAAAGCGGCGCCCTGCTGGCCATGCGCTACGCCGACGAGGCACTGGTGACGACCAACCCGGAAGTCTCCTCGGTGCGTGACTCCGACCGCATTCTGGGCATGCTCAGTTCCAAGACCGAAAAGGCCAGGAACGGCGGCAGCGTCAAGGAGCACCTGCTCATCACCCGCTACAACCCGGCCCGGGTGGAAGAAGGGCAGATGCTCTCGATCCAGGACGTCGAGGACATCCTGCGCATTCCGCTGGTCGGGGTGATTCCCGAATCGGAAATCGTGCTGCAGGCCTCCAACCAGGGCATCCCGGTGATCCACATGCCGGATGCCGATGCAGCCCAGGCCTACCAGGACGTCGTTGCCCGCCTGCTGGGCGAGGAGCGCCCGATGCGGTTCACCGAAGCCGTCAAGCCGGGTTTTTTCAAACGAATTTTTGGTGGGAGGTAACCCGGCATGTCGATCCTTTCCATGCTGCTGGGCGAGAAGAAAAAGTCTGCCGCCATCGCCAAGGAACGCCTGCAGATCATCCTGGCCCGCGAGTGCGTGGATGGCAGCAGCGCCCCTGACTACCTGCCCGCACTGCAGCGCGAGCTGATGGCGGTGGTGTCGAAATACGTCGCCATCAACCCCGAGGACATCAAGGTGAACTTCGAGCGCCAGGACAACCTGGAAGTGCTGGAAGTGAAGGTGGAGCTGCCGGAGGCTTCGCCCTCCTCCTCCCGCTAACCCTCCGCCCCCGGGGGCTGGGGCGCCAGGCGCCGCCCCAGCTGCCCCCCGTGGTACAGCAGCGGCTCGCCGCCCAGGCGCTGGCAGCGCAGCACTTCGCCGACCATGATGATGTGATCGCCCCCTGCGTAGCGATGGCGCAGGACACACTCGAACACGGCCACTGCCCCCTTGATGATGGGCACCCCCTCGGCGTTGGGCTGCCAGTCCACCTGGGCAAAACGGTCCCCGTCCCTGGCGGCAAAACGCCGCGCCAAAGCCTCTTGCTCCAACGCCAGCACGTGCACCGCGTAGTGCTGGGAACGCAGGAACACGGGGTACAGACTGGTGGCCTGCCCCAAACTCCACAGCACCAGGGGCGGGGTGAGCGAGACGGAGTTGAACGAGCTGACCGTCATGCCCACCGGTGCGCCTTGCGCATTGGCCGTGGTCACTATCGTCACGCCGGTGGCGAACTGCCCCAGGGCGTCACGCAATTGACGCTCGGTAAATGCAGGAGGGGGGGCAGAAGATGTCACGGGCGCAGCGCTTTCATGGGTAAACCGTGGATTATCCATGGGAACCGCAAATCAGAAAGAAGCTTGCGCATCGCTGACATACATCAAAGACACTACTGACGAAATACTCTTTGCAGCACGCCGCAAGGCCTTGCGCAAGGACTCGCAAAATACCCGGCTGGTGCAAAGCCCTTTGCACCGATTGCCTTAAAGGATGACCTGATGCACAAAATTTTCGTTACGCTGGCCCTTGCTGCCACGGCAGCGCTGGCCGCGCCAGCCATGGCTGCCGACAACTGTGCCGCCACGATCGAAGCCAACGACATGATGCAGTTCAACGTCAAGAACGTGGACGTGCCCAAAACGTGCAAGAGCTTCGCCATTACCCTCAAGCATGTCGGCAAAATGCCCAAGGCCTCCATGGGCCACAACGTGGTGGTCAGCAATACGGCAGATGTGACCGCCGTGGCCACCGAGGGTGCCAAGGCCGGCCCTGCTGCCGATTACGTGAAGGCCAATGACGCCCGCGTACTGGCCCACACCAAGGTGATCGGCGGCGGCGAAAGCACCACCGTGCAACTGGACGTGAGCAAGCTCAAGGCCGATGGCAAATACAGCTATTTCTGCTCCTTCCCTGGCCACTTCTCGGTCATGCAGGGCACGCTGGCATTGAAATAATCACCGCCTTTGCCACCCAAACCAGGCCACCAGCCCCGCTGGTGGCTTTTTTTCGGCCCGGATTTGGTAATGTTGCCGCTTTGCCGTTTTTCTCTACCACCTGCCATGCTCCACTACCGCACCCTGCCCGTCACGGCCTTTCAACAAAACTGCTCCATCGTCTGGTGCGACCAGACCCGGCAGGCCGCCGTGATCGACCCTGGCGGCGATATCGAGGCCATCCAGGCCCTGGCGCAGTCCCTGGGCCTGGACATCCGCGCCCTCTGGCTCACCCACGCGCATATCGACCATGCGGGCGGGGCCGCCAGCCTGAGCGAGCAACTGGATGTGCCCATCATCGGCCCGCACCGGGGCGACCAGTTCTGGATCGATGGCCTGCCCCAGCAAAGCCTGATGTTCGGCTTCCCTCCGGCCGGCACCTTCATCCCCACGCGCTGGCTCGAAGACCAGGACACGGTGCAGATCGGCGAAGAAACCCTGCACGTGCGCCACACCCCCGGGCACACCCCGGGGCACGTGGTGTTTCATGCGCCGCAGATCCAGCGCTGCTTTGTCGGCGACGTGCTGTTTGCCGGCAGCATCGGGCGCACCGATTTCCCCCAGGGCAACCACCAGCAGCTCATCGACAGCATCACCCAGCGGCTGTGGCCCATGGGCAATGACACCGTGTTCATCCCCGGGCACGGCCCGGAAAGCAGCTTTGGCCAGGAGCGCCTGACCAATCCCTTCGTGGGCAACACTTAGGAATTATTCGATAGCTGTTTCCGCTTTGTTTATAAGGATTAACGATGTTTTTCATCTGAAAATCCTTTATTCATCAGTGGGAACAGCTATGCAAATATTGAAAGCTGTTTTTCGCCCCCGCTGACTTTCCGGCCGATCAGCCGTTGGCCTGCAATTCCAGCCCGGCGTGCTCGCGCAGCGGGTGGAAATGGATTTTCGGGAAGCGCTCCTGCGCCAGGCGCACGTCGTAGGGGCTGGTGCAGAGGAAGGCCAGGGTGTTGGCCGCATCGTGCGCCAGGCGCAGCGGGTAGGCGGCCTCGAACTGGCGCAGCTCGGCCGGGGTGTCGGCCGTGATCCAGCGGGCGCCGGTGTACTGGCAGCCTTCCAGGCGGATGTCGCAGTCGTATTCGGTTTTCAGGCGGTGCTGCACCACCTCGAACTGCAATTGGCCGACGGCGCCCAGCAGCATGTTGCCGCCGGCGTCGGGCTTGAACACCTGGATGGCGCCCTCCTCGCCCAGCTCCATCAACCCCTGCTGCAATTGTTTGGAGCGCAAAGGATTTTTCAGCACCACGGTCATGAACATCTCGGGCGCGAAGAACGGGAGGCCGGTGAACTGCAGGTTCGGCCCGTCGGTGATGCTGTCGCCCAGCTGCACGCCGCCGTGGATGGTGAAGCCGATGATGTCGCCCGCAAAGGCCTCGTCCACCGCCTCGCGGCGCTGGCTCATGAAGGTGACGACGCTGGTCGGGCGCAGCTCCTTGCCGGTGCGCTGCACCTTCATCTTCATGCCGGGCGTGTATTTGCCGCTGGCCACGCGCACGAAGGCGATGCGGTCGCGGTGGTTGGCGTCCATGTTCGCCTGCACCTTGAAGACCACGCCGGCAAAGCCCTTGTCCTCGGGGCGGATGGTGACTTCCTGGCGCTGGCGGTTCACTTCCTGGTAGGCCAGGCGCGTGCCCGGCGAGGGCGACATGTCCACCACGGCGTTGAGCACTTCCTGCACGCCGAAGTTGTTCACGCCCGAGCCGAAGAACACCGGGGTCAGTTTTGCGGCCAGGAACTGCTCATGGCTCCATTCGGCGGAGGCGCCGACGGCCAGCTCCATGCTCTCCAGCGCATCGTCGAAGGCTTTGCCGAAGCGCTGGCGCAGCCTGTCGGCCTCGGCCAGGGGGATGACCTCAAAATCCTCCGGGCGCTTTTCGCTGCCGGCCTGGAACACCGTCATGCTTTGCGTGCGCAGGTCGATGATGCCGCCGAAGGTCTTGCCCTGCCCGACGGGCCAGGTGATGGGGCAGCAGGGCATGCCCAGCTCGCGTTCCACCTCGTCCAGGATGTCCAGCGGGTCGCGCACCTCGCGGTCCATCTTGTTCACGAAGGTGATGATGGGGGTATCGCGCTGGCGGCAGACCTCGATCAGGCGGCGCGTCTGCGTTTCCACGCCGTTGGCGGCGTCGATCACCATCAGCGCCGAATCCACGGCGGTGAGCACGCGGTAGGTGTCTTCCGAAAAGTCCTTGTGGCCGGGAGTGTCCAGCAGGTTGATGACGTGGTCGCGGTAGCTCATCTGCATCACGCTGGAGGCCACCGAGATGCCGCGCTGCTTCTCGATCTCCATCCAGTCGCTCGTCGCGTGGCGGCTGGCCTTGCGGCCCTTGACCGCCCCGGCAATCTGGATGGCGCCGGAGAACAACAGCAGCTTTTCCGTCAGCGTGGTTTTACCGGCGTCCGGGTGGGAAATGATGGCAAAGGTGCGGCGGCGGCGGGTTTCAGGAGCGTAGGACACGGTGCAGGCAAAGGTGAGAAACAAAAAGACAAAGACAGGCCCGAGTTTCCCCGGGCCTGCACGATTGGGGCCGATTGTAAAAGGCGGATCCTCAAACCGTGTTCATACCGCGTGCACCCGCCGCTGATGCACGTTGGCGCCGACCGCCCCCGCTGCCAGCACGCTCACCGCCAGCGCAATCCCGGCCCCATAGAAAACCCAGTGGGGCTGCTGCCGGTCCATCATCCAGCCAAAAATCGGCGCCGCCAGGCTGAAGCCCAGATCCAGCCCCGAATACACCGTGCCGTACACCCGGCCCGTGGCCCCGGGCGGCGCCGCCTGCTTGATCAGCATATCGCGCGAGGGGCCGGCCAGCCCCTGGCCAAACCCCGCCGCCGCGCCGACGGCCAAGGCCACCGAGGCGGACAGCCAGCCCGTTCCCGCCAGGGCCAGCAAGGCCCCGGACAGCAGCAAAAACACCGTAATCACCTGCTCCAGACGCTGCACCCGCGCGGCCAGAAAACCGCCGCCCACCATGCCGACGGCACTGCACAGCATGAAGCCGGTGACCATCCACGAGGTGGTGGTCAAATCCAGCTGCGGGTAAATGCTGCTCAGCGCCGGGCTGGAAAAGCTTTGCACCGCGCTCAGGCCTGCCGTGGTGAAAAAGAAAAAGGCAAAGCACAGCCACACGGCGGGCAGGGCCAGGAAGGCGAAGGGGTTCGGCTCCTTGAAAGACGGCGCAGCAGCAGCGGCGGCCTGGGCCTGGGATCGGGGCGCTTCCCGGTCGTCGAGCCAGCGGCGCTGGTGTACCACGATGGCCAGGATCAGCAGGGCCAGCACGGCCCCGCTCAGGCAGGCGATGCGCCAGGAACCCGTCCAGCTGGTGATCCCCGCCATGAACACCGGGGCCGCTGCCCAGCCCAGGTTGCCCGAGATGCCGTGTACCGAAAAGGCGTGCCCCATGTTCTTCGGCGAAACACGCTTGTTCAAGATCGTGAAATCCACCGGGTGAAAGGGCGCATTGCCCAGCCCCGCGCAAAACGCCGCCGCCACCAGCATGGCGTAATTCTGCGCACTGGCGGCAATCAGCCCGGCCAGGGCAAAGCAGGCCAGGGCGGCAAACATGATGGGGCGGGCGCCCACCTTGTCCACCAGAAAGCCCGAAAGCATCTGCCCCACGCCGGAGACCACGAAGAACACCGACACCACGCTGCCCAGCTCGACGTAGCTGTAACCGAAATCGGCCATCAGCCAGGGAAACAGCGGCGGCAGCAACAGATGGAAAAAGTGGGATGAACCGTGGGCCAGTCCGACCAGGCCAATGGTGCGGGCATCCTGCCCGAGCGGGTTAATCGTCGTCATCCCGGTATCTTACGAACGCCGCCGACAGCCCTGCCATCGCAAGGTTTCACATGAAACGTCGCCGCCTGCCAGGGCGCGGCTTCAAGGCGTACAGGCGCTGGCTGCGCTGCGCTGCCCCGGCAAGCGTTACCGCAGCGGCATGGGCCGCCGCTTCATGGGCCGCCACTTCGTCCTGGTCGATGCTGGCAATCGGGCACCGGTAGGCGTAGACGCTGCGGCCATCGGCCAATTGGGCAGTGCAGGTCGCGGGGATTTCCTCGGGCAGGGGAAAGTTCAGGCTCACCAGCCAGGCGCCATCGGGCATTTCCGCCAGGGATTTGACGGCGGCGCGGCTCATGCTCTCGGGCCGCTGGAACAGGTAGACCAGGTGGTAGCGCCCCCAGTCGGCCACCCACATGTTGCCCTGGCGCACCCTGGCCCAGGGGCAGCGCAGGGCGCAGGCCCAGCGCAGCACCCAACTGCGTTCCACGCCCTGCACCCGGGCCTGGGGCCAGGCCTGGCGCAGGGCACGCAGGCCATCGCCCAGGCCGCAACCGGCGTCCAGCACCGGGGCGCCGGCGGGCAGGTCGATCTGCCCGGCCAGCCCTTGCAGGGCACCGGCGGGCGTCGGGAAAATCGGCGCATCCCGCCAGGCATTCAAGGGGTAGACCAGAAGCAGGGCACCCAGCAGCAACAGCCAGCCCCAGCCGGGCAGGCTGCCCGCCGCCAGCACGGCATAGGACAGCGGAAAGCCCGCCGCAATCATCCCCCGCCGCCACCATGTGGCCCCCCACAAACTGGCCAGAAGACTGGCCCCGGTGGCCAGCAACACGGCAGCAAAAAGGGGCAGGAGCGGCTGTAGCCCGAGGAACAGCAGCCACGCCAGCGCCCAGACGCACAACGCAGGCAGGGGCCAGGGCAGACGCGGCATGGCGGCCAAGCCCTCAGCCGCGCGAACCGCGCAGCCGCTCGATCAGGCCATTGAGGGCATCGAGGGAGCCGAACTGAATCGCCAGCTCGCCCGTCTGCTCGCTCTTGCCGTGGCGCTGGCTGCGCTTTTTCAGGCGCACTTCCACCTGGGCCATGAGCAGGTCGGACAGCTCTTCCTCCACCCGCAGCACATCGCCCGGTTTGGCTGCCGCGTGGCGGGCCGCCCCGGATGAAGCATCGCCCTGCCCGGCAGCGACTTTTTTCACCAGGCTTTCCGTCTCGCGCACGGAAAGCTTGCGGGCTGCGACCTGGTTGGCGGTGGTGATCTGCTCGGCCTTGTCCAGACTGAGCAGCGCCCGGGCGTGGCCCATGTCAATGTCGCCCGCCATGAGCATGGTCTGCACCGGCCCGGCCAGTTGCAACAGGCGCAGCAGGTTGCTGGCCGCCGAGCGGCTGCGGCCCACGGCTGCCGCCGCCTGTTCGTGGGTGTGGCCAAACTCCTGCACCAGGCGGTGCAGGCCCTGGGCCTCTTCCAGCGGGTTGAGGTCTTCGCGCTGGATGTTTTCAATCAAGGCCATGGCGGCGGCGGCTTCGTCCGGCACGTCGCGCACCAGCACCGGCACTTCGGCCAGCCCCGCCAGGGTCGCGGCGCGAAAGCGCCGCTCGCCCGCGATGATTTCGTACTGTCCCGCCTGTGTGCCCCGGGTCAGCCTGCGCACCAGGATGGGCTGCATGATGCCCTGGGCCTGGATGCTGGCCGCCAGTTCGTACAAGGCGCCTTCGTCCATGCGCGTGCGCGGCTGGTACTGGCCGGGCACCAGGGCGCTCAAGGCCAGGGTGGAGGGTGTGTCGGCGGCGGCTTTGCCCTCGTCCACGACTTTGGGGCCGAGCAGGGCTTCCAGGCCACGGCCCAATCCTTTAGGTTTTGTGGTTGCCATCCGGGCGCTCCTTTAACAATTCTTCCAATAAAGCATGGCCTGCGGGCCAGTCGCCCAGGCCGCTGGCGCTGTTGATGTGGCCGGCAGCCCCGGCATTCACCCAGGCCGCGCCCCAGTCGGCGGCCAGTTGCCGGGCGCGTTCGGCGCGGCAATACGGGTCGTTGCGGCTGCCCACCATGGTGGCGCGAAACGGCAGGCGCTGGCGGGCGATGGGCGTCCAGCCGGGCAACTGCTGGCGCAGGTCTTCCTGCTCGACATCGCCCGGGGCGACCAGCAAGGCCGCCCGGATCCTGGACACCGTACTGTGCGGGGCATGGCTGGCCCACCAGGCCGTCAGGATGCAGCCCAGGCTGTGCGCTACCAGGATGACCGGGGCAGGGGCGGCCAGCACGGCTTCCTGCAACTGCGCCGTCCAGTCGCCGCGCAGGGGACGCTGCCAGTCGTGCTGGGGGATGCGGGTGTAGCCGTAGCGCTGCTCCCAGCGGGTTTGCCAATGGTCGGCATCGGAGTTTTGCCAGCCGGGGAGAATGAGCACCAGACTATCTTTTTTCATAGCTATCTCCACTCTCTATACAACGATTTTAGATATGAACAATGCTGAAATCCTTATATATAAAGCGGAACCAGCTACAAAATCTTTTAACCCATGGTTTGAATACGCTGCACCATTTCCTCGGCAAACGCAATGAACGCCTTGCTGCCCTTGGCTGAGGGGTCGAACACCACGCCCGGCAGCCCGTAGCTGGGCGCTTCGGCCAGACGCACGTTGCGCGGAATGACGGCGTTGAACACCTTGTCGCCAAAGTGTTCCTTGAGCTGATCGCTGACCTGCTGCTGCAAAGTGGTGCGCGGGTCGAACATGACGCGCAGCAGGCCGATGATCTGCAAGTCCGGGTTCATGTTGGCGTGGACTTGCTTGATGGTGTTGACCAGGTCGGTCAGCCCCTCCAGCGCAAAGTATTCGCACTGCATCGGCACGATCACCCCATGCGCGGCGCACAGGCCGTTCAGGGTGAGCATGGACAGGCTGGGCGGGCAGTCGATCAGCACAAAATCGAAATCGCCCGCAACGGCGTGCAACGCGGCTTTCAGGCGCTCGGTGCGCCGCTCCAGCGTGACCAGCTCGATCTCGGCACCGCTCAATTCCCGGTTGGCCCCGAGTACGGAAAAACCGCATTGCTCCGACCGCACCGCCGCCTCGGTCACGCTGGCCGATTCCAGCAAAACGTCGTAGACGCTCAAGGCCAAGGCCCGCTTGTCCACCCCGGCCCCCATGGTGGCATTGCCCTGGGGATCCAGGTCCACCAGCAGCACGCGCTGGCCAATTTTGGCCAAACCCGCAGCCAGGTTCACGGCGGTGGTGGTTTTACCGACACCGCCTTTTTGGTTTGCGATACAAAAAATCTTGGCCATGCCGCCCGCCCCAACCCGAGATGAAGAATGGCGGCTAGTGTAAGCCAGCACCTTGCGCCGACGGCACGGGGCGCAGCCAAACAATGCAACGTTCGGCATCCAGGCCCGGCACGGCCAATGGTTCCACGTGAAACACTTCGGCCACGTGCGCATCGAGCGCGGCGATTTCTTCCTCCGGCCGCTTGCCTTTCATGGCCAGCCACACCCCATCGGCAGCAATGGCCGGGCGCGACCAGACCGTGAAATCGGCCAGGGCGGCAAACGCCCGGCTGCTCACCACGGCATACGGGCCGGTCAGGGATTCGACCCGCGCATGAATGCCGGTCAGGTTGGGCAAGCGCAGGCTGGCCGCCGCCTGCTGGATGAATGCGGCCTTCTTCGCCACGGTATCGACGCAATGCACCGCCAATTGCGGGCAGCAAATGGCGAACACCACCCCCGGCAAGCCGCCGCCGCAGCCCACATCCAGCAACCGGGCATCGGCAGGCCGCCGGGCCAGATGGCGCTGCAAGGGCGGCACGGCCGCCAGGCTGTCGAGCAGATGGTGGGTCAGCATTTCCTGTGGGTTGCGCACTGCCGTCAGGTTGTAGACCTTGTTCCACTTTTGCAGCAGTGCGAGAAAATCCAGCAGGCTTTGCTGCTGGGCACTGCTCAATGCCAGCCCCAAGGCGTTCAGCCCCTGCTGCAACGGCAGGGCCAAATCCGGGGAAGAAGCCGATTCCTGCGTCATGCCTGCGGCTCCGTTTCCTGCGTTGCTTTCGCTGCGGCGGCAAAGCCCTTGAAGCCGCCTTTTTTCAGGTGAATCATCAGCAGCGAAATCGCCGCCGGGGTCACCCCGGAAATGCGCGAGGCTTGCCCCAGGGTTTCAGGCCGGTGTTTCTGCAATTTCTGCCGCACCTCGATCGACAGCGCCGCCACCTGCATGTAATCCAGATCGGCGGGCAATTTCAGGCTTTCATAGTGCGCGGCGCGTTGCACTTCTTCCTTCTGGCGGTCGATGTAGCCGGAATACTTGGCGGCAATTTCCACCTGCTCGACCACGGCATCATGGACATCGCCCAAGGTTTCACGTGAAACATCGGCGCTGGCGTACTTCCCGCCATCCATCCCCAGCAGGCTGGGGTAATCCACCCCGGGGCGGCGCAGCAGGTCGAACAGGTTGTATTCGTGGTCGATGCCCTTGCCCAGCACCCGCTCCGCTTCACTCTGCGGCAGGATGCGCGGGTTTACCCAGGTGGCTTTCAGCCGCTCTGTTTCACGTGAAACCGCATCGCGCTTGCGGTTGAACACATCCCACTGCGCATCATCGACCACGCCCAGCTCACGCCCCACTTCGGTCAGGCGCATATCGGCGTTGTCCTCGCGCAGTTGCAGGCGGAACTCTGCCCGGCTGGTGAACATGCGGTAAGGTTCGGTCACGCCTTTGGTGATCAGGTCGTCGATCAGTACGCCCAGGTAGGCTTCATCGCGGCGCGGCAGCCACGGCCCCTGGCCGCGCACTTGCAGCCCGGCGTTGATTCCGGCAAACAGGCCTTGCGCCGCCGCTTCTTCGTAACCCGTGGTGCCGTTGATCTGTCCGGCAAAAAACAGCCCTTGAATCTGGCGCGTTTCAAAACTGCTTTTCAGGGCACGCGGGTCAAAGTAGTCGTATTCAATCGCGTAGCCGGGCCGTAGGATGTGGGCGTTCTCCAGCCCTTTCATCGAACGCACCAGCGCGTACTGGATATCGAACGGCAGGCTGGTCGAAATGCCGTTGGGGTAGTACTCGTGGGTGGTCAGGCCCTCGGGTTCCAAGAAGATCTGGTGGCTGTCCTTGTCGGCAAAGCGGTTGATCTTGTCTTCCACGCTGGGGCAATAGCGCGGCCCGACACCCTCGATCTTGCCGGTGAACATGGGGCTACGGTCAAAGCCGCTGCGGATGATGTCGTGCGTGCGCTGGTTGGTATGCGTGACCCAGCAAGGCACTTGCCGGGGATGCAGGCTGGCGTGGCCCCGGTAGCTGAATACCGGCAGCACCCCTTCATTCACGCCGCCGGGCATCCCGTCGCCGGGCTGTTCGGTGCACTGGCTGAAGTCGATGCTGCGCCCGTCAATGCGCGGCGGCGTGCCGGTTTTCAAACGGCCCTGGGGCAATTGCAGCTCCTTCAAGCGGGCCGACAAACTCATCGACGGCGGATCGCCCGCCCGGCCCCCGGCATGGTTGCGCAGACCGACGTGGATTTTTCCATCCAGGAAGGTCCCCACCGTCAGCACCACGGCCCGGGCGCGGAACTGGATGCCGATCTGCGTCACGGCACCGACGACACGCTCGCCCTCGACCATCAAATCGTCCACCGCCTGCTGGAACAGCCACAGGTTGGGCTGGTTCTCCAGCGTGTGGCGAATCGCCGCCTTGTACAGAATCCGGTCGGCCTGGGCACGGGTGGCCCGCACGGCCGGGCCTTTGGAGCTGTTCAAAATGCGGAACTGAATCCCCGCCTGGTCGGTGGCCAGGGCCATGGCGCCGCCCAGGGCATCGACCTCCCTGACCAAGTGGCCTTTGCCAATTCCCCCGATCGAGGGGTTGCAGCTCATCTGCCCGAGGGTTTCGATATTGTGGGTCAGCAACAGGGTTTTACAGCCCATGCGGGCAGCGGCCAGGGCGGCCTCGGTGCCAGCGTGGCCACCACCGACCACGATGACGTCAAATTCTTGGGGGTACAGCATTGTTCAAACTCCAAAGCAGGGCCGCGTTGTACTGCACGGCCCCGTTGCGCCGGGGGATAGGAAATACAAATGCACGTAAAAAACTGTTTTCATGGTGCAGGCGCAAGGCAAGCCGACGATTTTCCCATTCTTTTACGTTTTTTGTCTTCAATACGGCCTTGCACAAAGCCCTACGATGCTCGGTTCATCAACCACTTCCCAGCCTTGTCATGAAGCTCTACTACAGCCCCGGCGCCTGCTCCCTCTCGCCCCACATCATTGCCCGTGAAGCCGGACTGCCGTGCGAAATCATTCAGGCCAGCACCAAGACCCACAAGCTGGCCGACGGCACCGACTTCTACACCATCAATCCCCTGGGCTATGTACCGTTCCTGGTGCTCGACGACGGGCAGACCCTGCGCGAAGGCCCGGTCATCGTCCAGTACCTGGCCGACCAGGCGCCGGAAAAAGGGCTGATCGGCCCCGCTGGCAGCATGGAGCGCTACCGCGCCCTGGAATGGCTCAACTTCATCGGCACCGAACTGCACAAAGGCTTCGCCCCTTTGTTCGTGCCCGGTACCCCGGAAGACTTCAAACCCGTCGTCAAGCAGCGCCTGCTGCAGCGCTTTGCCTGGGTGGATGAACAACTGGCAGGCAAAGACTATTTACTGGGCGATAAATTCGGCGTGGCCGATGCGTATTTGTTCACCGTCTCGAACTGGGGCAAATTCGTGGGGGTGGATTTATCCGGCTTTGCCAACCTCCAGGCCTATGTCGCCCGTGTTGCAGCCCGCCCTGGCGTGCAAGCTGCGCTGAAGGCAGAAGGTTTGCTGTAAGAACCTGTTCTAAAGACAGCGCTTCCCCTGAAATAAAAAAAGGTTCCACGTGGAACCTTTTTTTGTGGGCCTACCCCAGGAGGTAATGGCTTGCCTGCCGTCCCGGGCTGGCCGCTCCCGCAGCCAGTTTGAATTGGCCAACCACACTGGCCAGGCGCTGAGCCTGGTCATTGAGCGACTGGGCCGCCGCCGCCGATTGCTCGACCAGGGCGGCATTTTGCTGGGTCATCTGGTCGATATGGCCCACGGCCTGGTTCACCTCGGCAATGCCCGTCGATTGCTCATTCGCCGTCGAGGTAATGTCGCGAATGATGCTGACCACCCGCTCGATGCCGCTGACGATGCCCTCCATGGTCGTGCCCGCGTCCTGTGCATTGCGCACCCCGCCATCCACGGCGGCCACGCTGGAGCCGATGAGTTTCTTGATCTCATTGGCGGCTTCGGCACTGCGGTGGGCCAGTGAGCGCACTTCACCCGCCACCACGGCAAAGCCACGACCTTGCTCCCCGGCGCGGGCCGCCTCGACGGCGGCATTCAACGCCAGGATATTGGTTTGGAAGGCAATCGAGTCGATCAGCCCGATGATGTCGCCAATCCTGCGGCTGGAGTTGGCGATCTCCTGCATGCTGCTGACCGCTTCCCGCACGACCACCCCGCCCTGCCCCGCCGTCTGCGCCGCCGATGCGGCCAGTTGATTGGCCTGCCCGGCAGAATCTGCCGTCTGCTGGACGGTGCCGGTCAATTGCTCCAGCGAAGCAACCGTTTGCTGCAGATTGCTGGCGGTTTGTTCGGTCCGCGACGAAAGATCGGCGTTGCCGCTGGCAATTTCCTGGCTGGCCAGGGCGATGTTGTTGCTGGCGGACTGCACCTGGCCGACCATCTGGCCCAGATTGTTCTGCATGTCCTGCAGGTCGCGCTGCAGGTCGGCAATTTCATCCTTGCCCCGGCTATCGAGCTGCTGGGTCAGATCCCCCTGCGCGATCGCCTTGGCCAGTTTCTGCGCCTGCCCCAGGGGGCGGCAAATGGCCAGCATGTTCAGCCAGGTCAGCGGCCCGACGACCAGCAAGGCCAGCAGCACCGAGGCCAGAAACAGCCACTTGGCCTGCTGGGTCACCGCATCGCCGCCCTGCTGCAACGCTTGCGCCTGCTGCTGCAACAGGGTTTGCAGGCGTTGCATGTCCTGCTGGGCAACCAGCAGATGCTGGTGGGGTTGGCGGGCGTCTTCAAAGGTTTGCTCGACACTGACATAGGGGTTGGCCTGCAAACCCTCCACCAAAAGGGCAAAGCCCGCAGCATAGGCCTGCATCGACTGGGCAAGCTTTTCAGCATCCTGCTGCTGGAGGCCATCCATACCTTGCCGGTACTGTGTCAACGCCTCCTGAAAAGACCGCACGCGGTTTGTCCAGTCGGCGTATGGCGTGTCCAGGATCCCCCCTTTGGAGAAGGTGATCAGAATCTCTTTTTCATCCAGCTCGATCGCATTGAACCGGCCCTGCAACTGCTGCAACTGCTGGTTCTGCTCCCACGGCCCCTGGATGAAGTCGTGGTGCAAATCGTAGATGCGCAACATGCTCCACATGCCGACGCCCCCGAGCAACCCCAGCAGGAGCAAAACCACCGCAATTGCGCTTTGCATCCGAAATCGGATAGTAAACCTGCGCATCAGGGTCAATACGTTCATAAAATTATCCTCTTTGCCGATCTAAAGGCATAAAAAGTGCGTACCTGGGTAGGCCCATGCCAGGGCGTCATTTTCGGTGATTTGTGAAAAATTGTTGCAAATAGTCCCTTGACCTTGACATGATGCAAAGGATCAAGATAACCCATTCTTTGTAGTACTTTTTCAGGAGAAATTTTCATGGAACATGTTTTCAGCGTCACCGGCATGACCTGCGGCCACTGCGAACGCGCCGTACAGCAAGCACTGTTGACCGTCGATGCCCAGGCCCAGGTGCAGATCGACCGCACTGCCAACCGGGTCGTCGTGCAATCGAGCAACGCCAGCCGCGAAGCCCTGGCCGCCGCAATGGCCGAAGAAGGCTATACCGTTGCCTGACAACGCCGCCTGGCCCGTCCCGATCGGCACGGCAGCGGCCCGGGCCGGCGTCTCGGCCCGCATGGTACGCCACTACGAAACCCTGGGGCTGCTGCCCACCGTGGCCCGCACCGACAGTGGCTACCGCCAATACACGGCCAGCGACGTGCATACCCTGCGCTTCATCCGCCGCTGCCGGGATCTGGGTTTCTCCATGGAAGAAATCCGCCTGCTGCTGACCCTGTGGCGCGACAAACACCGTACCAGCGCCCAGGTCAAACGCATCGCCCAGACGCATATCGCCCAGCTCAACGAACGCATTGCCGCCATGCAGGCCATGCAGCGCAGCCTGCAGGCGCTGGTGTCCTGCTGCAAGGGCGACGAGCGGCCCGATTGCCCGATCCTGGACGACCTGGGCGCACCGCTGCCATCGGATTAGCAGATTCTTGGAGCGTTTTATAAAAAATAGCTGCTATCGCTGAATACAAGCCATTTTCAAGATAAAAACAATCTGAAAATCAATATGTACCAGCGGAACCAGCTCTCTTTTTAGAACGGTGCCGCCTCGGGATCAGTATCCGCCGGAGCCTGCGCCGGCCCGGTGACCGTGCCTTTGCCGCCCCCGGCCCGGCGTTGCGGCGCAGGTGTTTCCGACGCAGCTTGCGGCTGCGGCGTGCGCCCTTCCCCGCCCAAGGCGGCCAGCAAGTCGGGCACCAGCAAACTCAATTCCCCGGTGGCAATGGCCACGTCGGCATCGAAACCACTTTCCGTGGCCTCATCCTGCGCCGCTTCCTGAAAAACGATTTTCTTCAGTTGCAGCGCCTCGGTCAGCGTGAAGCTGACACGCCCCTGCCAGGTCAGCGCCAACTGGCTGGGCAGCTTGCCCTGCTCGATGTGCGTGCGCACCTCATCGATATCCAGCGGGTGGCGGGTATAGCGCACTACCGCCTTGCTGCCATCGCCGGCCTTCAGCTCGCAGGACTGGTCGATCACCAGTTCCGGCGGTGCCTCCTGGGTCAAAAGCCATTGCGCCATCGCCGCTTGCGGGCTGATTTGCGTGTCCAGCAAAGCCACGGCAAACCCCGAAAGCTGTTCCACCAGACTGCTGACCACGGCATCCGCCTTGGTCTGGGCGCTGGCGTCGATCACCAGCAAACGGGCCTGCGGGTCGATCCAGACCCACAGCCCGCTTTGCTTGGTAAACGCTTGCGGCAGCAAATCCAGGCGGGCTTCGTCCTTGAGATCCCGCTGCTCTTTTTTCCCCGGCTTGCGCCCCGATTCGCGCTCGATGGCCGCGCACTTTTCCTGCACCCGTTGCTGCACCACACTGGCGGGCAGGAGCTTGCTTTCACTGTGGTAGCGCAAAAGCCACTGTCCACCGACGCTCTCGACCAGGGCGCCGTGCGCCTGACCCCGCGCCGGCACCCAACCGGCAGAAACTTCCTGCGTTGCCGAGCAGGGGCTGAACAGCGCTTTTTGCAAAGCCTGCTCGACCTGTTCCAGGCTGGCCTGCCACTGCGGGGCGATACGGTACATCACCATGTTTTTAAACATGTTGCATCTTTCCATTAAAAATAAAGAGAGCTGTTAGCGCTTTCTGCATAAGGGTTTCATGCCATTTTCTCTATAAATTGGCAGCACTTCGCGCTACTTTACACAACAGCAGCAAAGCCACACGGAAGACTTACACAGGATGCGCACACTGGCGACCATGCACTGCAGGAGTTGGAAAAAGTTTTTCCTGCAGCCCATTCCGCTTTCTACCGAAAGGAAATCTCCATGCAACGCACCTCCCTGCTCCGTCTGGCCACCATCGCCAGCTTCAGCGGCCTTCTGGCCAGCGCCGCCATGGCACAGGACGCCCCGCCCCCGCCGACGCCGATGCACCACGTACAACAGCACGACCGCCACCTGCAGGACAAGACCCAGTATTTCCAGCAAAAGCAGGCGCAACGCTGGGAACGTATGAAAAATCTTTTACAGCTCCAGCCGCAGCAGCAGGCCGCGTGGGATGCCTACGTTGCCGCCATGCAGCCTCCCGTTCCCACGCCCCCTCAAGCCGGGACAAAACACCCCAAGGACATGACGACCCTGGAACGGCTGGACTGGAAAGCACAGATGCGTAAAACCCACCAGAAAAACGCCGACCAGCGTGACCAGGCGACCCGCAAGTTCTACACCAGCCTCAATGCCCAACAGCAAAAGGCCTTTGACAGCCTGCACCAGGATGGCAAACGCATGATGCGCAAGCACCACGCACATCCCAAAATGTAACAACGGTTGTTTCCAACACCGCTTTGAACAGGCCCACGGGCCTGTTTTTTTATGAAAAATTTCTGCCACGGCTGTGCATAAGCCTGTGCAGCAGCAAGCACGAAAATCCTGTTTATCCACAATCCTGCGGCCAGCTTCCGAGTTACCCCCATCCGGCACCCGGCTTGTCACTGGCGTGGCCCACATACTTCAAGGCATCACAAGGCATTGAAATAGAAATGAATTTTTCAATTATCCACAGCACAAAGCGTCCTCTACTATTCTTACTATTTAAAAAAATTAATATTAAGAAATAGCAATAGCATCCCAAAAAAAAGCCAGCCCCTTCTTTTTTTGCATCGATTCGTTCACATCCCGTCAGTGAATCATCGGAAATTTTGCCCACACACCGGTTTTATTGATAATTTCATTGTTTATCAATAAGTTATATCCTCATGGAGGCAAAAAACTGCTGGGGAAAGTTTGTGAAGAAAAAGATACTTGTCCACAGGATGGATTGAAATCCCAGAACTGTTCAGGAAGAATCCATGCCCCCCGCAGGGCACTCTCCCCACCTCAACGGAAGAAAGACACCATTGAAAAATAAGGAAAAAAACACTTATCCACAGAAAGGACAGGCTTACTACTATTACCTACTAATCTTTTAAAAAAGATAAGAAAACAACCAGGGAAAACACACGGCGGCACCAAAAAATACCGCCGTCATGGGTCTCATAAATCAAAAATAACCCGTGAACAATATTTCAATTCCCTTGAAAAGAAATTTTCAAATCGTTGATTTCAATAGACTTATTTATTTTCTGAAAAATCTTATTGCGATTCCAATTCAGTGCGCAACCTGTGGAAAACGCTGCTGGAAGACAAATCCCGGCAAACTTTTCTGGATCTGCTGGCCATAGCTGGTCACGCATAAACGCCGGTCGTAGCAATACACCTGGGCATGGTCGTGCTCGGTGCGAATGGCTCGTCCAACCCATTGCGCCAGACGGATGGCGGTTGCGGGCACGACCAGATCGCTGAAAGGGTTGCGCCCGCTGCTGCGCAGCCATTCGGCACGGGCCTCGCCCACCGGGTCGTCGGGCGGGGCAAAGGGCAATTTGGTGATGAACAGTGCCGCGCACAGGGCGCCGGGCAGGTCCAGCCCTTCGCCAAAGGACTGCATTCCGAAAATGATCGACGCCTGTCCGCCATCCACCCGGGTCTGGTGGGTGGCCAGCAGGGTGGCGCGGGGCATGGTGTTTTGCACCAGCACCTGGCTGCGCAGCGATGCGGGCAGGGCATCCACAGCCTGACGCATCTGCTCGCGGGATGTGAATAACACCAGGGCGCCGGCCTCCACCTGGGCCAGATCGTGCAGCAGGGTATGCACCATTTCCTCGGTAAACGGCCCGGCGTGTTTCGGATCGGCCCGGGTGTGGTGCGCCCAGAGCACGCCCTGCTCGGCATAGTTGAAAGGGCTGGCCACGGCCAGCGTGGTCAGGCCCGGAAATTCGTGCAGGCCCGCCTCGCGCAGGAAAAAGTCGAAACTGCCGCAACTGGCCAGCGTGGCCGAGGTCAGCACGGCCCCGCGCACCTGGCTCCACAGGTGCTGGCGCAAGGTGCTGCCCGGCAGGATGGGGCTGGCGTGCGCCTGCAGGGCAATCCATTCGCCATCCATCTCCAGCGTGAACCATTTGGCTGCCGGGGCCGCTTGCGGCGTGCCGGGCTGCTGCAACAGCAGCTCGGTGGTGGCATAGACGGCCTCCAGGCGGGGTGCGAGGCTGCCCAGCTGGGCGTACAGGGCGGCCAGGCGGGGGGCTTCGTCCGGGCTGTCCTTGATCGTGCTGCGCAGCGCCTTGGCAATGGCACGCAGCACCTCCAGCAGGCCGGCGCTATGCCCCTGGATGGCCTCCAGCGGTGGCAGGAGCGCTTCGGGCAGGATGCCCCGGGGGATGCGGGCACTGGCCGGGCCAAAGCGAGCCTCGGGGCTTTTGAGCGTTTCGCCGTACTGCGCCATCACCGCCTGGGCCAGTTGTCCCATCTGCTGGCGCAGGCCGCTGCTGTGGCCAGGGATGTCGGCAATCTCCCCGACCTCCAGCAACTGGCCGATGCGCAGCGCCCGGCTGGCGAGCTTGTCCAGCCATTGCAGGCGGGACAAATCCATGCTGCAGGCAAACTGCGCCAGGGCGGTGGCCGGCAGGTGGTGGGCCTCGTCCAGCACCAGCAGGCAGTTGTCCAGCTCGGGCAGCAGGCGGGCGCCCAGGGAGGACAGCAGCAGATCGTGATTGACGACGATGACCTGCGCGGCCACCAATTCCTTGCGCCGGGCGTAATAGCTGCAGCTCTGGAAGGCCGGGCAGTGCCGCCCGGTGCAGGAGCTGCCTTCGGCGGCGACCGGTGTCCAGGCCTCCGGGGCGGGAGGCGTCTCCAGGCTGTCGCGGTCGCCGTCCCAGCGGCCTCGGGCCAGGGCATCGGCCACGCTGGCGTAGAACTGCTGCTGGGCCTGGCGTTCGGCCTGTCCGACAGGTTTGGCCGGCAAGGTTTCGCCAAATAAATCATCGGTTTCCTCGGCGTACAGGTCGGCCGATCCGACCAGCCGGTCCAGCTTGAGCTGGCAGACAAAGCGCCCCCGCCCTTTGGCCAGGGCGTAGCGAAACGGCTGGCCCAGGTGCTGCGCCAGGGCCGGCAGGTCCTTGTTCACCAACTGTTCCTGCAGCGCCACGGTGGCGGTGGAGATCACCACCCGGGTGCCGCGCTGCAGCGCGGTGGCAATGGCCGGGGCGCTGTAGGCCAGGGATTTGCCCACCCCGGTGCCGGCCTGGATGACGGCAATGGCCGGGACGATGGCGGCGGCGGTGTCTTCCCCCGGCGCGGCTTCCTTGCCTTCCTTGTGGCCCAGGGGAGCGATGGCAAAGGTCCGGGCCACTTGCGCGGCCATTTCCCGCTGCCCGGCCCGGGGGCGCAGATGGGGCTGGGCGGCGACGACGTCATCGAAGGCCTGGAGGGCGTGTGCAGCCCATGCGGAAGTGCTCATAAACAGGAGGAAAAGGGCAAAAGCCGTAGCTGCCTGCCGAATTTATAAAAATTTCGACAGAGAAAGAGAAGGAACCGGATAAGGAATTTTATGGATTTCTTGCTGGGGGGAAATTTTGCAGCCGAACAGCCCTTCAAAAGACTTGTTCCCTGGATGTGCATAAACCCGGGAAGAGAGGAGTTAAGTGGTTTGCAGGAAATGGTGAAAAATTTTTATCAACAATCTGTGCAAAAGCGTATTTCAGTGGGATGTGGCAAGAAAATTTTTTACCACCATCCTTTCATCTTCATCGCAATGAAAAGTCTTCATTCAATAAAATAAATTACAAAACAAAATAAATTTCAACCGGTATTTTTACTTTTGTAATTTTTATCCGGTGTGGAATGTTCAAGAAATCCCCTGCCGACCCTGCCCCCCAGAGGGCGGTGCCGGGCATCGCTACACTAGCGCCCGCCTTGGGCTGCCGCTGTGCTGTACCCCACGGTGCCGGTGTTTGTTTCGCTTGAAAGGCGCTTTGGTATGTATGCCTCGTTTGGCTGGGTCGATGCTCTGGTTCTGGGACTGGTGCAGGGCCTGACGGAATTCCTCCCCATCTCCTCCAGCGCCCACCTGCGCATCCTGGGGCCGTTGCTGCCAGGGGGCGGCGATCCGGGGGCGGCGTTTACGGCGATTACCCAACTGGGCACCGAACTGGCGGTGCTGATCTATTTCCGCCGCGATGTGGGGCGGATGCTGCTGGCCTGGTGGTACAGCCTGCCGCGCCTGGGGCGCCAGCCCCTGAGCGTGGATGCCAAGGTCGCGTGGCTGGTGATTCTGGGCACCATCCCGATCAGCGTGCTGGGGCTGCTGCTGCGGGATTTGATAGAGACGACCTTCCGCACCCTGCTGCTCACGGCCGTCATGCTGATCGTGTTCGGCCTGCTGCTGGGGTGGGCCGAAAGGCGCGGCAGCCAGACGCGCAGCATTGCCCAGCTCACCGTCAAGGATGGCGTGCTGCTGGGCCTGGCCCAGGCGATGGCGCTGATTCCGGGGGTGTCGCGCTCGGGCGGCACCATCACGGTGGGCTTGTTGCTGGGCCTCTCGCGTGAGGCGGCGGCGCGGTTTTCCTTTTTGCTGGCCATTCCGGCCGTGCTGCTGTCGGGCTTTTACATGCTGCTGTTCAAGCGCGAGCCGATGGGCGGCGAGCAATGGGCCATGACGCTGGCGGCCACGGCGGTGGCGTTTGCCGTGGGCTATGCGGTGATCGTGTGGTTCATGCGGCTGATTTCAACCAAGGGCTTCGGGGTGTTCGTCGCCTACCGCATCGTGCTGGGAACCCTGTTGCTGCTGGCCCTGGGGGCGGGGTGGGTGCAGTAACAGTAATTAAGTAAGGACGCACGGCCATGCAAGCGCTCATTCTGCTGGGGTTGATTGTTTTGAACGGCCTGTTCGCCATGGCCGAGATCGCCCTGGTCACGGCCCGCAAGGCCCGGCTGCAAAAGTACCTGGACGAGGGCGACAGCGCCGCAGCGGCGGCGATCGCGCTGGGGCAGCAGCCCACGCGCTTTCTCTCCACCATCCAGATCGGCATCACCTCGATCGGCGTGCTCAACGGCGTGCTGGGCGAAGCCGCCCTGGCCCAGCCCCTGGCGCAGTGGCTGGTGCAAGGCGGGTTGAGCAGCGCCACGGCCCGCACCGTGGCCACGGCGCTGGTGGTGGTGGCGATTACCTATCTTTCCATCGTGATCGGCGAGCTGGTGCCCAAGCGCCTGGGGCAGTCCAACCCCGAGGCGATTGCCCGGCTGGTGGCCCGCCCGATTCACTGGCTGGCGCAGTTCACCCGCCCGTTCGTGTTCCTGCTCACCGTCTCCACCCAGGGGATCCTGCGCCTGCTGGGGGTGCGCGAGATGGCCGAGCAGGCCGTGACCGAAGACGAGATCCACGCCGTCCTGGCCGAAGGCACCGATTCGGGGGCCATCGAGGCGCAGGAGCACCGCATGGTGCGCAACCTGTTCCGGCTGGACGACCGGCAGATCTCCTCGCTCATGGTGCCGCGCTCGGACGTGGTCTGCCTGGACATCAACGACAGCGTGGAGACCCATCTGGCGCTGATCGCCCGGCATGGGCACACCCGCTTCCCGGTGATCGACGGCAGCCTGGAAAAAGTCCTGGGCGTGCTCAATACCCGCCAGTGGCTGCTGCAAGTCATCCAGAACCAGCACAGCCTGCTGCAGGCCCGGGCGCTGTGGGAAACCCCGGTGTACATCCCCGAAACCATCACCGGCCTGGAGCTGCTGGAAAACTTCAAGGCCCATGGGGCCCGCCTGTCGTTCGTGATTGACGAATATGGCGAAGTGCTGGGCGTGGTCGACTTGCGCGATCTGATCGAGGCCATCACCGGCGAATTCGTCCCCGAAAACCCCGCCGATGCCTGGGCCGTGCAGCGCAGCGACGGCAGCTGGCTGCTGGATGGCCACATCCCGATCTTTGAACTCAAGGACCGCCTGGGGTTGAAGAAACTGCCCGAAGAAGACAAGGGCCGCTACCAGACCCTGAGCGGAATGCTCATGCTGCTCACCGGCCGCCTACCCACGGAAACCGACAAAATCGTCTGGCAGGGCTGGGAGTTCGAGGTGGTGGACATGGACGGCAAGATCATCGACAAGGTGCAGGCCGTACCGCTCCAGGTTCAATGAATTGATAGCTTTTTGCGCTTTTACCTGCTTGTTTTCAGAGATAAAAATATCTGAAAACCATGTTGTTCAAGTGGAAGCAGCTATTCTTTTATATCCCTGCTGCCAACCGCACTGAGGCCGCCAGCGGTTTGCACAAGCCCCCGCAGCTTTGCATCATGGACGCCCGCCGTTTTTTTCCGGAGCGCCCATGTCCCGCCGTACCGTCCTGCCCGCGACTGCCCTGACCGACTTGCTGGGCCGACACGTCCCCTTGATTGCCCGAGCGCCGGACGGGGCCGTACAAGGGGTCGACTGGGATGCGCAGGGCGCCCCGGTGTGGACACCCTGCCCGGCCCTGCGCTGGGCGGCGGAAGGCGGCGCCGGGCACGCGGGCGCAAAAACCATCGTTCCCGCGGCTTCGCCCTGGGCGGCGCTACAGGCGCAGGAAACCGGTGCGGCGGCGGTGGCCATCCCGGCGGCAGGGCTGCAGGCGGCACTGGCGGTATCGAGCATCCCGGTCGTGGTCGATGGTCTGGCCGATGGGCGCGGCCTGGTGCAGGCCCTGGACCAGGGGGCGCACGGCGGTTGCCTGGCCCCCGATGCGCAGCCGCTGGCGCAGGTGCTGGCCGAGGCCCACCGCCTGTGGCCGATCTTTGCCGCCGCCAGCGCCGAGCTGGCCTCCCCCGTCTGCTACGCGCCGGAGTTCGAGCGCGAGCGCACCGCCCCGCTGGCTGCTTGGCTCAACGCCGTCCTGGCCGAGGAACGCACCCTGGCCCGTGCCGCCATCCACGTGCCGCAACTGCCCGCGCCGCAGCGCGATGCCACCCTGGCCGCCTGCGCCGCCCTGCGCAGCAGCGTGCGTGACCTGGACGCCGTGGCCTGCACCCGCACCCTGCCGCTGTACGCCACCATCACCCAGGCCCCGGTGGCAGAGCGCCTGGCGCTGTGGCAGCACGGCCTGGCCCAGGTGCAAATACTGTGGCAGCAACTGGCGCACACCGTGCTGCCGCACCTGGACAGCGCCGCCGCCCTGCACGCCCTGGCCCGCCAGCGGGCCGCCGCCGTGCCGTGAACGGATGCACGGCTCCACGACCCTGGGCGCACTGGCTGCCAATGCGTGGGTCGATGCCTGGATGACCGGCTGGAACCGCTAGGATAGGCAGGCTGCACATAACAAGGAGACTGCCCATGCCCCCCGCCGTTTATATTCGCCGCGCTACCAAAATCGTGGCAACGCTAGGCCCGGCATCCAGCGATGTGGATCTGCTCACGCACATGATCGCCACGGGCGTGAACGTGGTGCGGCTGAACTTCAGCCACGGCAGCGCCCAGGAGCACATCGCCCGTGCCGCCGCCGTGCGCGAGGCCTCGCGCCGCGCCGGGCGCGAGGTGGCCATCATGGCCGACCTGCAGGGGCCGAAAATCCGCGTCGGCACCTTTGCCACCGGTACGGTTTATCTGCGCGAAGGGGATGCCTTCGTGCTGGATGCGGCCCGCACCACCCCCGGCGACAGCGAGGGCGTGGGGCTGGACTACAAGGAACTGCCGCAGGACGTGCGCACGGGCGACGTGCTGCTGCTCAACGACGGCCTGATCGTGCTGCGCGTCCAGCGCGTGCTGGGCGAGGCCGTGCATACCGAAGTGGTGGTGGGCGGCGCACTGTCCAACAACAAAGGCATCAACAAGCAGGGCGGCGGCCTCACCGCCCCGGCGCTGACCGCCAAGGACATGGAGGACATCCGAACCGCCATGCAGCTGGGGGCCGATTACGTCGCCGTCAGCTTCCCGAAAACCGCCACCGACATGGAAATGGCCCGCCAGCTGTGCACCGTGGCTGCGGCAGGCACGGGCCACCGCCCCGGCCTGATTGCCAAGATCGAACGCGCCGAGGCCATTCCGCACCTGGAGGCCATCTTGCGGGCCAGCGACGGCATCATGGTCGCCCGGGGCGACCTGGCCGTCGAAGTGGGCAACGCCGCCGTGCCCGCGCTGCAGAAAAAAATGATCCGCATGGCCCGCGCCATGGACAAGCTGGCCATCACCGCCACGCAGATGATGGAGAGCATGATCACCAACGCCCTGCCCACCCGCGCCGAGGTCAGCGACGTGGCCAACGCGGTGCTGGACGGCACCGATGCCGTCATGCTCAGTGCCGAAACGGCCGTGGGCAAATACCCGCTGGAGACGGTGCGCGAAATGGCGCACATCTGCGCCGCTGCCGAGGCCGCCGAAGATGTGGGCGCCGATGCCGACTTCACCCGGCGCCACTTCACCCGCATCGACCAGTCCATCGCCCTGGGGGCGCTGTTCACCGCCCACCACCTGGGGGCCAAGGCCATCGTCGCCATGACCGACAGCGGCTCCACCGCGCTGTGGATGAGCCGCCACCGCATCCACATCCCGATCTATGCGCTCACTCCCAAGCCCGCCACCCAGCGCCGGATGGCGCTGTACCGCAACGTCAGCCCCTTGCTGATGGACATCAGCGCCGAGCGCGACCACGCCCTGCAGCAGGCCGAAAGCCATCTGCGCGAGCGCGGCATCGTCCAGCCCGGCGATGTCTACGCCATCACCTGCGGCGAACCCATGGGCCAGCCCGGCGGCACGAATATGCTGCAAATCTGCCGGGTTGCCCAGGCGCTTGCCGGTGCCTGAGCCAGCCCCGCTAAAATCGCGGGTTACGACGCAGTTACCTGTTTTTTCTTTCCTTTTTGATCGGACACGACCATGCCTTTGATTTCCATGCGCGAAATGCTCGACCACGCCGCCGAGGCGGGCTACGGCATTCCCGCCTTCAACGTCAACAACCTGGAACAGGTGCAGGCCGTCATGGCCGCCGCCGACGAAGTGGGCGCCCCCGTCATCCTGCAGGCCAGCGCCGGCGCCCGCAAATACGCCGGGGAATCGTTCATCAAGCACCTGATCCTGGCCGCCACCGAGGCCTATCCCCACATCCCTCTGGTCATGCACCAGGACCACGGCACCAGTCCCGAAGTGTGCCGGGGCGCCCTGGCGCTGGGCTTCGGCTCGGTGATGATGGACGGCTCGCTGCTGGCCGATGGCAAAACCCCTTCCGCGTTTGACTACAACGTGGACGTCACCCGCCAGGTGGTCGAAATGGCCCACGCCATCGGCGCGACCGTCGAGGGGGAACTGGGCTGCCTGGGCAGCCTGGAAACCGGCGAGGCCGGTGAGGAAGACGGCATCGGCGCCGTCGGCAAGCTCGACCACAGCCAGATGCTGACCGACCCCGAGGAAGCCGCCCAGTTCGTGCAAGCCACGCAACTGGACGCCCTGGCGATTGCCATCGGCACCAGCCACGGCGCGTACAAGTTCACCCGCCCGCCCACTGGCGATGTGCTGTCCATCCAGCGCGTCAAGGAAATCCATGCCCGCCTGCCCAACACCCACCTGGTGATGCACGGCTCCAGCTCGGTGCCGCAGGACCTGCTGGCCATCATCAACCAGTTCGGCGGCAAGATGAAGCAGACCTACGGCGTGCCCGTGGCGGAAATCCAGGAAGCCATCAAGCACGGCGTGCGCAAGGTGAACATCGACACCGACATCCGCATGGCCATGACCGGCGCGGTGCGCAAGTTCCAGGTGGAAAACCCCGAGAAGTTCGACATGCGCGAATGGATGAAACCCGCCCGCGAAGCCGCCAAGGCCATTTGCAAACAGCGCTACCTGGAATTCGGCTGCGAAGGCCAGGGCGGCAAGATCAAGGGCTACACCCTGGAGCAAATGGCCAGGAAATACGCCGCCGGCGAACTCAAGCAAACCGTGAACTAAGAACGTGTTTACGATCTCCTCGCGGGTGTGCAGTCGCGGCCTCGGGCGGTCTGCGGCGTTGCAAATCCTCGCCATAGCTCCGGCTATGGCTGTGGTTTGCGCCTTGCGGCCCATCCCGATCCGCATCCCGCACCCCTTCGCGCGGAGAGCGTAAACACGTTCTGAGCGATCGCCCCCTGCCGGTCGTCAAACCAAACTGCAAACCCGCTGTGCCCTGCGCAGCGGGTTTTTTCGTTAAGGCTGGCGTAGGTAAACGCGATGTCGCATTTCTACAAAAAGAACGAACGTGCTAAAAATAATCTGCAATTTTCATGTAAGCTTTTTTGGTTTATTAAAAAAATGTAAATATCCATGCTGAAAACGCATAGATAAAAGGAAGACGGACATGAAAATTGGTATTCCCTGCGAAACCCTGCCGCTGGAAAAACGTGTCGCCACCGTTCCCGAGGTGGTGACCAAGCTCGTCCAGCTGGGCTTTTCCGTGGCCGTGCAATCGGGTGCGGGTGCGGCGGCCCATTGCGACGATGCGGCCTACCAGGCCGTGGGGGCCGAGGTGCTGCCCGACGCTGCTGCGTTGTGGGCCGCCTCGGACATCGTGCTCAAGGTGCGTCCGCCCAGCGAGGCAGAGGTGGCGCTGATGCGCCCCGGCACCCTGCTGATCGGTTTCATCTGGCCGGCGCAGAACCCGGCGCTGATGGATGCGCTCCAGGCCAAGCAGGCCACCGTGCTGGCCATCGACTGCCTGCCGCGCACCCTGAGCCGGGCGCAGAAGATGGATGCGCTCACCTCCACCGCCGGGGTGTCCGGCTACCGCGCCGTGATCGAGGCGGCGAATGCCTTTGGCCGCTACTTCAACGGCCAGATCACGGCCGCAGGCAAGGTGCCCCCGGCCAAGGTGTTCATTGCCGGGGCCGGGGTGGCCGGGCTGGCGGCGATTGGCACGGCGGCGAACCTGGGGGCCATCGTGCGGGCCAACGACACACGCGCCGAGGTGGCCGACCAGGTCAAATCCCTGGGCGGCCAGTTCGTCAAGGTCGATTACGAGGAAGACGGCGCGGGCGGCGGCGGCTATGCCAAGGTCATGAGCGAGGGCTTCCAGGCCGCGCAGCGCCAGATGTACGCGCAAGAGGCGCAGAACGCCGACATCATCATCACCACCGCCCTCATTCCCGGCAAACCCGCGCCCAAGCTGATTACTGCCGAGATGGTGCAAAGCATGAAGCCCGGCAGCGTCATCGTCGACATGGCGGCGGAGCAAGGCGGCAACTGCGAGCTGACGGTGCCGGGCGAGGCCGTGGTGCGCCACGGCGTGACCATCCTCGGCTACACCGACCTGGCCTCGCGCCTGGCAAAACAATCGTCCACGCTGTACGCCACCAACCTGCTGCGCCTGCTCGAAGAGCTGTGCAAGGCCAAGGACGGCGTGGCCGTGGTGAACATGGAGGACGACGCCATCCGTGGCCTGACCGTGGTCAAGGACGGCGAACTTACCTGGCCCGCGCCCCCGCTGAAAGCCGCCCCGGCCCC
>CABIIJ010000058.1 GCA_902175065.1 uncultured Comamonas sp.
GCGCAGGTCGATGCCGCCACCGTGCTGGCTGCCATGCAGGCGCTGCACGCCAACCAGCCGTTGCACCGGCAGACCCATTCCACCCACGCCGCCGCCTGGGCCAACCTGGCCGGGGAGCTGCTGTGCGTGATGGAAGACGTGGGCCGCCACAACGCGCTGGACAAGCTCATCGGCCAGCTGGCCCAGGCCGGGCTGCTCGGCACGCCGGGCTTCGTGCTGCTGTCCAGCCGGGGCAGCCACGAGCTGGTGCGCAAATGCGCCCGCGTGGGCATCACCGCACTGGCCACACTCTCCGCCCCCACGGCCATGGGGGTGCGCATGGCACAACTGGCGCAGTTGCGCCTGTGGGGGCAATGCCGCGCCCCCCTGGCCACGCTCTACGCCCCCGGCGGCATATCCCCAGCCTGACCGGCAGCGGCGGGCAGCGCCTAAAATTGCGCCCTTCGCCCCTCCTCTCAGCCCCTGGATACACACCATGCCCGCTGTCCCTGGCCGTCCCGGCCCTGCCTGCGCCGTGTTCTGGCGGACTGATTTCATTTTCATAGCTGCCAGCGCTTACCTATAAAGCGCTAAAGGCCGTTTTTCTTTAAAAAATTCTTCCCACGTCATGTCGAAAAAAGTCTTTATCAAAACCTTTGGCTGCCAGATGAACGAATACGACTCGGCCAAGATGGCCGACGTGCTGCAAGCCGCCGAGGGTTACGAACCCACGGACAACCCGGACGAGGCCGACCTGATCCTGTTCAACACCTGCTCGGTGCGCGAGAAGGCGCAGGAAAAGGTCTTTTCCGACCTGGGCCGGGTGCGCCACCTAAAGGAAAAGGGCACGCTGATCGGCGTGGGCGGCTGCGTCGCCAGCCAGGAGGGGGACGCCATCATCCAGCGTGCCCCGTTCGTCGACGTGGTGTTCGGCCCGCAAACCCTGCACCGCCTGCCCGAACTGCTCAATGCTCGCAAGAACGCCCGCAAGCCGCAGGTGGACATCAGCTTCCCCGAAATCGAAAAATTCGACCACCTGCCCCCGGCGCGGGTGGAAGGGGCCAGCGCCTTTGTCTCCATCATGGAAGGATGCTCCAAATACTGTAGCTACTGCGTGGTGCCGTACACGCGCGGCGAGGAAGTCAGCCGCCCGCTGGACGACGTGCTGGTGGAAATCGCCGGGCTGGCCGACCAGGGCGTCAAGGAAATCACCCTGCTGGGCCAGAACGTGAACGCCTACCGTGGCCCCATGGGCGATACCGCCGAGGTGGCCGACTTCGCCCTGCTGCTGGAATACGTGGCCGAGATCCCCGGCATCGAGCGCCTGCGCTTCACCACCAGCCACCCCAACGAGTTCACGCCGCGCCTGATCGAGGCCTACGCCAAAATCCCGAAGCTGGTCAGCCACCTGCACCTGCCCGTGCAGCACGGCAGCGACAAAATCCTGATGGCGATGAAGCGCGGCTACACCGCTATGGAGTACAAGAGCACGGTGCGCAAGCTGCGGGCGATCCGCCCCGACATGGCGATGAGCAGCGACTTCATCGTCGGCTTCCCCGGCGAGACGGAGGACGACTTCCAGAAGATGATGAAGCTGATCGCCGACGTGCGCTTCGACAACAGCTTCAGCTTCATCTTCAGCCCGCGCCCCGGCACCCCGGCCGCCAACCTGCACGACGACACGCCGCACGAAGTCAAGCTGCGCCGCCTGCAGGAGCTGCAGGCCGCCATCAACCAGAACATCAAGGACATCAGTGAAGAGCGCGTGGGCACCACCCAGCGCCTGCTGGTGGAAGGCTATTCCAAGCGCGACAACGGCGAACTGATGGGCCGCACCGAGTGCAACCGCGTGGTCAACTTCCCCGGCAGCGCACGCCTGATCGGCCAGCTGATCGACGTGAACATCACCGAGGCCATGACCTACACCCTGCGCGGCGAAGTGCGCACCGCCGAGACGCTGCTGCCTACGTAAGCCCCGTATCTCCCTCTGAAAACCCCGCCATGCAGGCAGGTTCGCAGCCCGCCTGCATAGCCTTTTCCGGGCTGCTCAATAGGTAAAAATTATTAAAATTTATGTTTGAATAATTACAATCATCGGCTGACCTTCCAGCCCTCTCCGCCCCTCCCCCCCATTTCTCGTATGCGCCTTGCGACGCTTCTGGTCTGCCTTCTGTTGCCCCTGTCCAGCCTGTTCGCAGGCCCGGCCCACGCAGCGACGGCGGTGAGCCTGCAGTTGAAGTGGCGCCATGCGTTTCAATTCGCCGGGTACTACGCCGCGCAGCAGCAAGGCTATTACCGCGAGGCCGGCCTGGAAGTGGACATCCGCCCCGGCCCCCCCGATTCCGACCCGGTGCAGGACGTGATCGCCGGGCGGGCAGACTTCGGCATCGGCACCAGCGGCCTGGTGCAAAGCCGCGCCGCCGGGCTGCCCGTGCAGGTGCTGGGCGTGGTGCTGCAGCACTCCCCCCAGATTCTGCTGACCCGCGCCGACAAGCCGCTGCACCTGCTGCGTGAACGGGACAGCCAGCCGGCCATGCTGGAAGCCTCCTCCGGGGAGCTGCTGGCCTACCTGGCCGGGGAAAACATCCCCCCGCAGACGCTGCACCTGCTCCCGCACAGCGGCGACGTGCTCGACCTGGCCAGCGGCAGGGTGGCCCTCATGTCCGGCTATTCCAGCTACGAGCCGTTTCAGCTCAACCAGCTGGGCGTGCCGTTTCACATCTACACGCCGCGCCGGGCGGGTATCGATTTCTACGGCGACAACCTGTTTGCCAGCGAAGTCCTCACCCGCAGCCAGCCCGCGCTGGCCCACGCCTTCTGGGAGGCCAGCGTGCGCGGCTGGAAATACGCGCTGGCGCACCGCGAGGAAGTCATCGACCTCATCCTGCGTGACTATGCCCCCGACCTGAGCCGTGCCTTCCTGGAGTTCGAGGCCGCGGAGATCATCCAGCTCATGCAGCCCGACCTGATCGAGGTGGGCTACATGACCCGGGAACGCTGGCAGCAGATTGCCGACACCTATGCCCGCCTGGGCCTGGTGCCGCCGGGCTTCGACGTTCAGCCCCTGCTGTTCCAAAGCGCCAAGGACCGGCAGTTGCAGCAGGTCCGCAATGCGCTGACCCGCACCCTGATCGGCGCAGCCATGCTGGTGCTGCTGGGCATCGGGGTGATCGTCTACATCCACCGCACCAACCAGCGCCTGCGCAGCACCCAGACCCGGCTGCGCCTGAGCGAGAGCCGCTACCGCATGCTGACCGAGGAGATGAAGGACGTAATCTGGACCGTGGACGCGGAAACCCTGCGCTTCAGCTACGTCAGCCCGTCCGTGCAGCCCCTGCTCGGCTACAGCGCCGAGGAGGTGCTGCAAAACGGCCTGCCCGGCGCACTGGAAGCCATCAAGCGCGTCGTGCAGCCCGGCCTGTCCCGGTTCAAGGCGGGCGACATCGCCAGCAGCGGCTATGAAACCATCGACCTGGAGCTGCGCCACAAGAACGGCCACACGCTCTGGGCAGAGGTGGTCTGCCACCTGATGCACAACCCGGAAAACCAGCGCATCGAGCTGCAAGGCATCACCCGCGACATTACCGAGCGCAGGCGCCAGCAGGAGCGCATCGAGCACATGGCCCAGCACGACGCCCTGACCGGGCTGGCCAACCGCTCGTTGTTCAGCGAACACTTCCAGCAAGCCCGCGCCTTTGCCGACCGCGACCAGCATGCGATGGCGCTGATCTACATGGATCTGGACAAGTTCAAGCCCGTCAACGACACCTGCGGCCACCTGGTGGGCGACCGGCTGCTGTGCGCCGTGGGCACGCGCATCAATGCCTGCGTACGCGGCTCGGACATCGTGGCCCGCATCGGCGGGGACGAGTTCCTGATCCTGCTCAGCCGGGTGCGCGATGCCTCCAGCGCCCTGCGGGTGGCGCAGAAAATCCACCTGGCACTCAAGCAGCCCTTCGAGATCGACGGGCACCGCCTGGAAATCTCCAGCAGCCAGGGCGTCGCCCTCTACCCCCAGCACGGCAGCACCGAAGCGGAATTGACCAAGTGCGCCGACGCCGCCATGTACCAGGCCAAGAACCGGGGGCGCAGCCAGGTACGGTTGCACCGGCCCAATGCCTGCCCCCGTCCTCCGTCCGTCCCGCCACCCGATCATTCAGGCCCAGGCGAGCGCCCGAGTCCGCCAAACGGTTAGGCTTGCGCTCCTGTACCCATTGAGGAGCGCCCACCAGGGCCGTACAGGAAGGGAGGCCTGCTTGATGCTTTCAAATAAAATAGCTGCCTCCGCTGGTAAACATTGAATTTCAATATTTTTTAATGGTGAAATTCAATAACTACCAGCGGTAACAGCTATCTTTTATTGGAACGGCGCCCGTCTTACTGCTTGCGCACCGCCACGCTGCCCACCGAATAGCCTGCGCCGAAGGAGCAGATCACGCCCACGTCCCCGGCTTGCAGGTCGGCGCGGTGCTGGTGGAAGGCGATGATGGAACCGGCCGAGGCGGTATTGGCAAAAGTGTCCAGAATCAGCGGGGCGCGGTCGGCCGTGGCCACGCCCACCAGCTTCCTGATGACGAGCTGGTTCATCCCCTCGTTGGCCTGGTGCAGCCAGTAGCGGCGCACCTGATCGGGCTGCAAGGCCAGCTGGGCCAGGTGGCCCTCGATGTGGGCAGCGGCGATCGGCACCACTTCCTTGAACACCTTGCGCCCTTCCTGGCGGAAGGTTTTGTCGCGGGCCTGGGGATCGGTGTCCTCGCAGCGGTTCATGAAGCCGAAATTGTTGCGGATGTTGTTGGAGAACTGTGTCGCCAGCCGGGTGCTCAAGACTTCCCAGCGCTCGGCCGCCACGGCCTCGTCGGCCCGCTCGATCAGGAGGGCGGTACACACGTCGCCAAAGATGAAGTGGCAGTCGCGGTCGCGCCATTCCTGGTGGGCGGAAGTGATTTCCGGGTTCACCACCAACACGCAGCGGCTGCTGCCCGAGCGCACGGCATTGACCGCCTGCTCCAGCGCAAACGTGGCCGAGGAACAGGCCACGTTCATGTCGAACCCATAGCCCCCGGCGCCCAGCGCCTGCTGGATTTCCACCGCCATGGCCGGATAGGCCCGCTGCATGTTGGAGGCGGCGCACAGCACCATGTCCACGTCCGCCCCGGTGCGCCCGGCCTGCGCCAGCGCCTGCTGCGCAGCGGCCACGGCGATCTCGGCCATCAGCGACAGTTCATCGTCGCCGCGCTGCGGGTAATGGGGGAACATGCGTTCGGGGTCGAGAATGCCGCTTTTCTCCATCACAAAGCGCTGCTGGATGCCCGAGGCTTTTTGAATGAACTCCACGCTCGAATGCTGCAGCGGCGCCTGCTCGCCCCGCCCGATGGCCTGCGCATGGCGGGCATTGTGCAAATCCACATAGCGGTTGAAGGCTTCGACCAGCTCGGCATTGGTAATCGTGAAAGGCGGCTGGTACAGCCCGGTACCGGTGATAACAGCAGAATACATAGCGACACAGAATAAAACCCCATCCGGGGCGGTGCGTAAGTGTAGCCAAGGTCGTGCGCAGCATTAGCACGAACGTGCTTTTCACGAACAACCCGCCCGGCCAGCGTCATGGCCTCGCTGTTTACAATCGTTCGTTGCCTGGCCCCTGAATACGTCAGCAACTACTTACATTCCTATGAAACTCCTGGTCACCGGCGGCGCTGGCTTTATCGGCTCGGCCCTGATTCGCCATCTCATCCGTCATACCTCCGACAGTGTGGTGAATGTCGACAAGCTCACCTACGCCGGCAACCTCGGCTCGCTGGCCGAATGCAGCGCCAGCCCCCGCTATGCTTTCGAGCAGGTGGACATCTGCCACCGTGCCGAACTTGACCGCATCTTTGCCCAGCACCAGCCCGATGCCGTCATGCACCTGGCCGCCGAAAGCCATGTGGACCGCTCCATCGACGGCCCCGCAGCATTTATCGAAACCAACATCGTCGGCACCTACACCCTGCTGGAAGCCGCCCGTGCCTACTGGAACGCGCTGGACAGCACGAAAAAATCCGCCTTTCGCCTGCACCACATCAGCACCGACGAAGTCTATGGCGACCTGCACGGCACGGATGACCTGTTCACCGAAACCACCCCCTACGCCCCCAGCAGCCCGTACAGCGCCAGCAAGGCCAGCTCCGACCACCTCGTCCGCGCCTGGCAGCGCACCTATGGCCTGCCCACGCTGGTGACCAACTGCTCGAACAACTACGGCCCCTGCCACTTCCCGGAAAAACTCATCCCCCTGGTCATCCTGAACGCCCTGGAGGGCAAGCCCCTGCCGGTGTATGGAAAGGGCGAGCAAATCCGCGACTGGCTCTACGTCGAAGACCACGCCCGGGCGCTCTACACCGTCATCACCCACGGCCAAGTGGGCGAAACCTACAACATCGGGGGGCACAACGAGAAACGCAACATCGACGTGGTGCGCAGCATTTGCACCCTGCTCGACGAACTGCGTCCCCGCGCCGACGGCCAAAGCTACGCCACGCAAATCACCTTCGTGGCCGACCGCCCCGGCCACGACCTGCGCTACGCGATCGACGCCCGCAAAATCCAGCAAGAACTAGGCTGGGTGCCCCAAGAGACTTTTGACACCGGCCTGCGCAAAACCGTGGCGTGGTACTTGGATAATCTCGCCTGGTGCCAGCGGGTACAGGATGGCAGCTACCAGCGGGAGCGCTTGGGCCGTATTTAAATTTCCAACAAAAATCATGAACCTGAACAACACAACCATTGCCCTCATTGGCCTGGGCTATGTCGGTCTGCCCCTGGCCGTTGAATTTGGCAAACACCGCCCGGTCATCGGCTTTGACATCAACCAGACCCGCGTGGCCGAACTGCAAGGGGGCCAGGATCACACGCTGGAATGCAGCCCTGAACAGCTCAAGGCTGCCCGGCATCTGCGCTTTAGCAGCCAGTTGGACGACCTGCGCGACTGCGGCATTTTCATCGTCACCGTACCGACCCCTGTGGATGATGCCCATCGCCCCGACCTCACCCCCCTGGTCAAAGCCAGCCAGACCGTGGGCAGCGTACTGAAAAAGGGAGATGTGGTGATTTATGAATCCACCGTATTTCCTGGCGCAACCGAGGAGGTATGCGTCCCGGAACTGGAAAAAGCCTCGGGCCTGACATTCAATCAGGATTTTTTCTGCGGCTACAGCCCCGAGCGCATCAACCCGGGCGACAAAGTCAATACGCTCACCACCATCAAAAAAATCACCAGCGGCAGCACCCCCGAGGTGGCCCAAGCGGTGGATGCGCTGTACCGCCAAATCATTACCGCTGGCACGCACCAAGCCAGCAGCATCAAGGTTGCAGAAGCCGCCAAAGTCATTGAAAACACCCAGCGCGATCTGAACATTGCCCTGGTCAACGAGCTTTCCGTCATCTTTGCCCGCCTGGGAATCGACACACTGGACGTGCTCGAAGCCGCCGGCAGCAAATGGAATTTTCTGCCGTTTCGCCCCGGCATGGTCGGCGGCCACTGCATCGGCGTGGATCCGTATTACCTCACGCACAAAGCAGAGCAAGTGGGCTACCACCCCCAGGTCATCCTGGCCGGTCGGCGCATCAACGACAACATGGGCCGCTACGTGGCCCGTAACACCATCAAGCGCATGCTGCAAGCGGGTATGGACGTGCCGCGCTGCCGCATTGGCGTACTGGGCATCACGTTCAAGGAGAACTGCCCGGACATCCGCAACAGCAAAGTAATCGACGTGGTGCGTGAACTCCAGTCCTGGGGGGCCGAAGTCATCGTCGCCGATACCTGGGCCGACCCCGCCGAGGTGCAGCACGAATACAGTATTTCTCTGGGGGCCATTGACCAGGACCACCCCGTGGATGCCTTGATCGTTGCCGTAGGGCACAACGAATACCGCGCCCTCTCTCCCGAACAGCTCAAGACCCTGACACGTGGCAACAGCCCGGTGCTGGCCGACGTCAAAAGCCTGTATGACCGCCACGCGCTGATTGCAGCAGGCTTCAACGTCTTCCGCCTTTAATCTTTTCAGGTATCCCTCATGAAAAACTTTGCCCTGATCGGCGCTGCCGGCTACATCGCTCCGCGCCACATGCGTGCCATCAAAGACACCGGCAACCACCTGGCCGTCGCCTACGACATCAATGATTCCGTCGGCATCATCGACAGCATCTCGCCCCAAAGCGAATTTTTTACGCAATTCGAGCGCTTTTACGAATACGCCCACCAGCTCAAGCGCAATCCGGCCACTGCGCTGGATTACGTCGCCATCTGCTCGCCCAACTACCTGCACCACGCCCATATTGCGGCGGGCCTGCGCCTGGGCTGCGACGTCATCTGCGAAAAACCCCTGGTACCCACCCCGGAACTGATCGACGAGCTGGCCCTGGTCGAACGCGAAACCGGCAAGCGCGTCTTCAACATCCTGCAGCTGCGCCACCACGACGCCATCCTGAAACTGCGCGAAAAAGTCGCCGCTGCGCCTGCAGATCGCAAATTCGACGTGGAGCTGACCTACATCACCAGCCGCGGCAAGTGGTACATGGAAAGCTGGAAGGGCGACCAAAACAAATCCTTCGGCGTGGCCACCAACATCGGCGTGCACTTCTACGACATGCTGCACTTCGTGTTCGGCAAACTGCAACGCAACGTCGTGCACTACAGCGCTACCAACAAAGCTGCCGGTTACCTGGAATACGAACGCGCCCGGGTGCGCTGGTTCCTGTCCATCGACGCCAATGACCTGCCCGACGAAGTCAAGGGCAAGAAACCCACCTTCCGCAGCATCGACATCAGCGGCGAACAACTGGAGTTTTCCGAAGGCTTCACCGAACTGCACACCACCAGCTACCAGGAAGTGCTGGCCGGCCGTGGCTACGGACTGGAGGATGCACGCCACTGCATCGAAACCGTGAACGTCATCCGCTCTGCCCAGCCCGTCACGGGTGCCGCCGGGGAAGTCCACCCCTTTGCGGCCCGCCTGGCATGAGCGCCGTCACCATCCACCCCAGCGCCATCGTGGACGATGGCGCACAGATTGGTGCAGGCAGCCGCATCTGGCACTTCGCGCACGTGTGCGGCGGGGCACGCATTGGCACAGGGGTGTCACTCGGCCAGAACGTCTTTGTCGGCAACAAGGTCACCATTGGCGACCACTGCAAAGTGCAGAACAACGTCAGCGTGTACGACAACGTCACCCTGGAAGAAGGCGTGTTCTGCGGCCCCAGCATGGTGTTTACCAACGTGTACAACCCACGCTCGCTCATCGAGCGCAAAAGCGAATACCGCAACACCCTGGTCAAAAAAGGGGCCACGCTAGGGGCCAACTGCACCATCGTTTGCGGCGTGACGATTGGCGAATACGCCTTCATCGGTGCCGGAGCCGTCATCAACAAGGACGTACCCGCCTACGCCTTGATGGTCGGCGTACCCGCCAAACAAATCGGCTGGATGAGCGAGTTTGGCGAGCAGCTTGATCTACCGCTTGAGGGCGAGGGCGAGGCCACTTGCACGCACACTGGCGCACGCTATGTGCTGTCCACTCAACGCGTCACCAAAACCTGACTTGACCCACCCGTGAAAACCTTCAACCCATTGCAGCGCATCGCGGCTGGCGAATCACAAACGCAGGAATTCAAAGCCTCGTTTGACAAAGCCTGTGTTGTCTCCCTGGTGGCATTTGCCAACACCCGGGGCGGTACGGTGTGGGTGGGTGTCACGGACAAAGGTGCGCTGCAAGGTGTCTCGCTCGGTAAAGAAACCCTGAACGAATGGCTGGGCCAAATCAAGTCCAGCACCAGTCCATCGCTCATCCCAGAGTTAACAGCGCACCCAATCGAGGGAAAAACCATCGTTGCCATTGAGGTAGCAGAATTTCCGGTCAAACCCGTCAGCACCCGTGGACGCTATTACAAGCGCATTGCCAGTGCCAACCATGCACTGGCACTCAATGAAATATCTGACCTCTACCTGCAAACGCTACAAATATCCTGGGACGCCCACCCTGCCCCTGGACGCAGCGTGGAAGAACTGTCGCCCAGCAAAGTCGAAAGCTTTATTCAACAAGTGAATGCAGGCGGGCGGTTTGCCCTGGAGGCCGGCACACCACTGGCAGCCTTGCAAAAACTCAACTACGTGACCTCCGCAGGCCAGCCCACCTGGGCCGCACTGCTGCTGTTTGCCAGTGAACCCCTGCGCCACCACGTCCACATAGGCCGCTTCAAAACGCCAAGCATGATTCTTGATGACCGGCAATTGACCGACACCTTGTTCGAGGTGGTCGAAAAAAGCATGGCCTTTATCGTCTCGCACATCAGCGTGGCATTTGAATTTGATGGCAGCATTCAGCGCAAAGAACGCTTTGCTTACCCTCTGCCCGCGTTGCGCGAGGCACTACTCAACGCCGTGGTGCACCGCAGCTATACAGACCCGAGCGACATCCAGATCAAAATTTTTGACGACCGCATCACCATCTTCAGCCCAGGTGGCTTTTACGGTGGTATCAGCGTGGCGGACATCCAGGCCGACAACTACCGCTCCAGCCTGCGCAACAAGCTTGTGGCCGAAGGCTTTTACCTGACCCGCGCCATTGAAAAATACGGCAGCGGCTTCATACGCATCCGCCAAGCTTTAGAGGACTACCCGGAGATTCATTTCGATATCCAGGAATTTGCGGGCGGCATGATGGTGACTTTTACCCGGCAGCAGCCAGAGTCACAGCCAGAGTCACAGCCAGAGTCACAGCCAGAGTCACAGCCAGAGTCACAGCCAGAGTCACAGCCAGAACTACCCTTTTCACTAGAAGCCCGGATCCTAAGCATCTTGGCCAAAACCCCCCTGGGCAAGCGCGAAATCTCCGCAGCCCTTGGGCAAAAGGAAATATCAGGCCAGCTCAACAAAGTCATACGAACCTTGTTGGCCGCTGGTCAAATCGAACTAACCTTGCCCGACAAACCCCGCAGTCGCTTGCAGCAGTACCGCATCACATCCAAATCCTCCACTCCATGGACTTCATCGACCTCAAAACCCAATACCAGCGCCTGAAAGCCGACATCGATGCGGGCATTGCCCGCGTCCTTGCCCACGGCCAATACATCCTTGGCCCCGAAGTCGCTGAACTGGAAGAAAAACTGGCCGCCTACACCGGCGCCAAATACTGCATCACCGTCGCCAACGGCACCGATGCCCTGCAAATTGCCCAAATGGCACTCGGTATCGGCCCGGGCGATGAAGTCATCACCCCCGGCTTTACCTACATCGCCACTGCGGAAACCGTCGCCTTGCTCGGTGCCAAGCCCGTGTACGTGGACATCGACCCGCGCACCTGCAACCTCGACCCGGCACGGCTGGAAGCAGCCATCACCCCCCGAACCAAAGCCATCATCCCCGTCAGCCTGTACGGCCAATGTGCCGACTACGACGCCATCAACGCCATTGCCGCCAAGCATGGCATCCCGGTGATCGAAGACGCTGCGCAAAGCTTTGGCGCGACCTACAAAGGCCGCAAAAGCTGCAACCTGACAACCATCGCCTGCACCAGCTTCTTCCCCAGCAAGCCGCTGGGCTGCTACGGCGATGGCGGTGCCATCTTCACCAACGACGACGAGCTGGCCACCGTCATGCGCCAAATCGCCCGCCACGGACAAGACCGGCGCTACCACCACATCCGCGTAGGCATCAACAGCCGCCTGGACACCCTGCAAGCGGCTATCCTGCTGCCCAAGCTGGCCGTACTGGACGAAGAAATCGCCCAGCGCCAGCAAGTGGCCGAACGCTACGCCACCCTCCTGCAGCAAGCGCCCACCATCACCCTACCGCACATCGAACCCCACAACACCAGCGCCTGGGCGCAATACACGGTGCAAGTGCCCAATCGCGAGGAACTACAGGACATACTCAAGGCCCAGGGAATCCCTACCGCCGTGCATTACCCCATTCCGCTGAACCTGCAGCCAGCCGTGGCCGACCCGCAGGCGCATCTGCCCGTAGGGGATGCAGTGGCGAGAAAAGTGGTCAGTCTGCCCATGCATCCATATTTAGATAAAATCAATATTAAACATATTGCAAAAACATTACTATAAATCAAAGAAAAATACTTCTTCGCAGAAGAACAAAACTAATTTCATAACCAATATTTACATTATCACGAAATATATTTACCAACAAGGTAAATATTATTCCGCAAATACACACAAAATTAATTGGAGATCATTAAATGATTAAAGGAAAAAAAATTTTTATCACAGGCGGGGCAGGATTTATTGCCAGCATGCTCATTTCTCGCCTTGCCGAGCAAAATGAAATTGTTGTATATGATAATTATACACGCAACACCTTAAAAGATACGCCCTACAGCAATCACCCTAATGTCCGACAAATTGAAGGTGATGTATTAGATTACCCAGCACTAAAATCTGCCATGGCAGGCGCTCAACTGGTGGTACATGCTGCTGCAATTGCAGGGATTGAATCCACTGTGCGTAATCCAGTAACGACTATGCGCGTCAATATGATTGGAGCAGCAAATGCAATGGGCGCCGCACAAGAATTAGGAGGAGTCGAGCGTTTTGTTGATTTTTCAACCTCGGAAGTTTTCGGATCACATGCTTTTAAAGTAGATGAAGAGCAGCAGACTGTAACTGGTGCTGTAGGCGAGGCGCGTTGGACCTACGCTGTAAGTAAATTAGCTGGCGAACACTTGGCCCACGCCTATTTCAAACAATATAACCTACCCACCGTAACTGTTCGTCCCTTCAACGTTTACGGGCCTGGACAAACAGGGGAAGGTGCCTTAGCAATTTTTATTCGCAAGGCTCTAAAAAATGAAGATCTTCTTATTTTCGGAGACGGCAGCCAGATTCGTGCTTGGTGTTATGTAGATGACATGGTTGAGGGCGTACTCTGTGCCTTAGAACATCCAAACGCTGTAGGTGAATCCTTTAATATCGGTAACTCGCGTGCTGTGACGACCATTTATGGCCTCGCCCAAGCTGTTTGCCGAATTGTTGGTAGTTCCTCGAAAATTGTTTTTCGAGATGCTTTATCAGCCGATATCGAGCTACGCATTCCTAAAGTAGGTAAAGCCAAAGACTTAATTAATTTTGAAGCCAAAATCGACTTAGATGAAGGCTTACGCCGCACTGCAGCCTGGATTACAGAGAATGAAAATTCTCTGCCTCCATTATCAAAATTGTTTAAAAGCTAAGAGGCTTTTATGCTCAAGCTCTCACAACCAAATATCAGTGACGCAGCCATTACGGCAGTCGCGAACGTACTTCGCTCTGGCCAACTTGTCCACGGCGAAGAATCTGAAACATTCGAGCGTGAGCTTGCAGCTTATTTAGGCTGCAGTGAAGTCATCTTGGTTTCCTCTGGCACAGCTGCACTTCATGTGGCTCTACTAGCACTAGATATTGGCGCCGGAGATGCAGTAATCGTTCCTGACTTCACATTCCCCGCTACCGCAAACGTAGTAGCCATGACCGGTGCACGAGTAATTATTGCCGATGTGATGCCAGGCACATATACCCTGGATGTCACACAACTCAAAAATATAGCGGAAAACTGGCAAGGCCCAGAACGTTTACGTGCTGTCATGCCTGTGCATGAATTTGGCTGTGTTGCCAACATGAAAGAAATTAGCCAGATCGCAAAGATGCATCATCTAGCCGTGATAGAAGATGCAGCCTGCGCGCTAGGTGCCAGTCTAGATGGACGCAAAGCAGGAACATTAGGAGACCTTGGTTGCTTTTCCTTCCACCCTCGTAAAACGCTTACTACCGGTGAAGGCGGTGCTATTGCTACTAACAATAGAGAACTAGCTGCACGCATACGCCGACTACGCAATCATGGCATGGAACGTTCTGAGCAAGGCATCCGTTTTCTTGAACCAGCAACAAACTACCGGCTCACCAACTTCCAAGCTGCATTAGGACGAGTACAACTTCCACTATTAGATAACTGGATCCAGCTCCGTCATGATTTAGTTAAATCCTATCTTAAAGCATTAACCCCTCTAATAAAGAAAAAATGGTTACGTTGTCCTTTAGAGAAAGATGGGCATAGTTGGCAGACTTTCATGGTAGTTCTCGATGAATCATTTAATCGTAATGAAGTTATTGCCAATTTACGTGAACAAGGTATCGAGACCAATCTTGGCGCACAAAGCCTGACTAGCATAGGAATATACGGAAAGTCACAAATTAATCTTATTTTTGGTCCCTTGCTGTATACACAGGGGCTGGCTCTGCCGCTGTTTGAACGTATGGCACAGTCTGATGTGACGCATGTAACCACAGCACTAACAAAAACATTATTCGATCTAAATAAAAAATAAAATGCTCACCCTACTCAATAAACTAAGGGCCTTTTGGTTATTACGTCGCCGAGAATTAAACGAAAAATACGGACGTACGCTACCATTCGGCGATTATGTTGTTGATCGCTGGGAAAAAGCAACGGAACTGGGCTTCGGAAAAGGAACTTCTATTTACGACAGCAGTGTCGTACTTGGCGATGTAAAAGTGGGAGAGCAGACCTGGATCGGACCTTTTACTATTCTGGATGGTTCCGGTGGTGGACTTGAAATTGGTTCGCACTGCTCAATCTCTGCTGGCGTACAAATCTACACCCATGATACTGTTGATCGCTCATTAACTGCCGGCAAAGCACCAATCATTACTGCACCAACAAAAATTGGGTCTAATTGTTATATTGGCCCTAATGTTGTAATTGCAAAAGGGGTGAATATTGGCGACAGTGTTGTTATCGGCGCGAATAGTTTGGTACTCAAGGACCTTCCTTCAGGCTGCAAGGCTTTTGGAACGCCCTGTCGTATTGTGGAGAGCACTTGAATACAACCTCTAAAAAATTTCAACGGGTATTTGTTGGACCAACAGAAATCTCCGGCATCGCGGCTGGCTTGGTACAGGGCCTACGCGAATTGGGAATAAAGGCGCACTTGCAACTATCAACAGCCCACCCATTTGAATATGGAGACAATTCGAGCTCATGGCTTATTCGTATTTGGCAAAAAATTGGAAATAAAAGAATCAAAACTCCACGCAATCATTTATTAAGAAAATCATTAATAGTAACCGCCCATAATTTATGGGGATATATAATCCTCTTATCAGCCATCAAAAATTTTGATGCGTTTATATTTTTATTTGGTCAAACTATCACCAACACTCAAGCCGAATTATGGATATTAAAACATTTAAAGAAAAAAATTATTTTTATCTACCTGGGTAGTGATAGCCGCCCCCCTTATATGGACGGAGGCCATTTTGCGGGAGCAGCAGAAGACCCTCTCCCTTCAGCATCAGCTTTGCGAAGAGTTGTCCTGCGTTCCAAACGCAAAATTCGTTTGCATGAGAAATATGCTGATTATTTAATAAATTCACCTGCAACAGCTCACTTTCACGAACGCAAGTATATCAACTGGTTTGCAATGGGAATCCCAAGAGAATTAAAAAAATCCCAAAAATTTTCTAAAAATACAAAAAAAAATGGATTGATACGAATTTTACACAGCCCTTCCAATCCCTTACTCAAAGGCACCACGGAAATTCTAGATACATTAGATAGGCTGTATAAAAAAGGCTATCCAATTGAGGTAATAAAAATTCAAAATATGCCGAATGAGGTAGTATTAAAAGAACTTGCTGATTGCGATTTTATCGTAGATCAATTATATTCAGACACTCCATTAGCAACTTTAGCGACTGAGGCTGCATTTTTTGGGAAGCCTGCGGTTGTCGGGGGCTATCTTGCAAGTTCAGAAAATAACACTCTCGACCAGAAATATTCACCTCCTAGTCTATTTGTAGCCCCTAAAGATATTGAATATGCGATTGAACGCCTTATTGTGGATGTTAAATTCCGAGATGAATTGGGCAAAAAAGCACGTCAGTTTGTTCTTAGTCAATGGAGTCTAACCAGAGTCGCTGCTCGCTATCTTCAATTATTGAACGATGATGTTCCTACACAATGGTGGTGTGATCCCTCATCCGTAGACTACCTACGTGGTTGCGGACTGCCTGAAGAAAGAACTAAACGACTGATTAGCCTTTTAACTAACCAATTTGGTAGAAGTGCACTACAAGTGCATGACAAACCTGATCTCGAAGCCGCCTTGATAAGCCTCGTCGCTATCAACGAGGAACAACGTGCTTAAAGCGGTACTTCGCGACAGCCTCGTTTATGGCTTAGCATCAATTCTCTCAAAAGGCCTAGCCATCTTCCTTTTGCCACTTTATACCCGAGTACTTTCACCAAGTGATTATGGTGCTTATGACCTACTGATTACTCTGGGGGTTCTTGCGAACCTAATAGTTGCATTAGAAATATCCCAGGGGCTAGCACGTTTATGGTCCGACACCCCCGAGAAGGGGGCCCGACAACGTTTAGCTAGCACCAGCCTATGGTTTACCGTTCTCATGTATGGGGCTTTTCTGGCTATCAGCCTATCAGCAGCCCCTCAGTTAAATAGCTGGATTTTAGGTGATGATCGCTACTTAGACGCATTTCAGCTGGGGGTTGGCTTCATTGCTGTGAATGGTATTTATTACCTCCTACTAAATCAATTTCGCTGGGAATTACACAGTAAAGCCTACGCAACTGTCAGTGTTGTCTATGCGCTGCTTAACCTCCTGCTAGCTGCAATTTTCTGTCTATTAATGGATCTTGGCTTAACCGGAGTCATGCTTTCCCAGTTAATCGCTGCATTCATTGCCTGCTGGCTGTCTCTATCACTACTACGCCGCACGTTTATCTTTGCACTTGATATGCAGCAGCTACGTGACATGTTGCGTTTTTCAACACCATTAGTACCCGCAGGTTTAGCAGTATTTATCAGTTTATACATCAACCGTCTGGCAATTAACCATTTTGGCAGCCTGGAGGATGTTGGTCATTTCGGTATAAGTAGCCGTATCGCCAGTTTAGCTTCGCTATTAATTATTGGAATTCAGGCAGCGCTAACGCCACTAGTGTATCAGCACTATCGTGAACCACACGCACCAAGGCAAATTGCACGATTGCTCAATTGGTTCATGGCGACTGCTTTAGTTGGCTGCTTATTTCTAGCGCTTTTTTCCCGTGAATTACTGATGCTGTTTACCACACCAAAATTCATGGCAGGAGCAGCATTAGTTGGAGTATTGGCTCCCGCTCTGCTCATGTCACAGATGTATATCTTTGCCCCGGGCATTGCCATTGCAAAGAAAACACATTGGCAACTCTGGGTAACAATGCTGGGGGCAACGGCAAGCGTAGCAGGCAATTGGTTGCTAGTACCGTTATGGGGAGTCTGGGGAGCCGCTATGGCCACCCTATTATCATCTTTGATTTTTTTGTTATTTTGGCTATCACTCAGCCAACGGTTATATCCAATTCCATATGCTTGGCGTTCCATCGTACCGGCCGTTCTTATGTTCATTGCTTGCACACTATTAGGTATTGAACTAAATAAACTCGGGCTTACACTGCAATTATTATTGCCAATCAAATCACTCATACTACTTTTCTTACTGGGTGTAGTCATTATTTGTGGCCTGCTACCTATCACAGACCTACGAGCATTATTCATGCAACTACAGTTGCGCTTTAACAAGCGTACACAAGAGTGATATACAAGATTTTTACTTTGTATATCAGGAGACTAATAGATCATGTGTGGAATCGCTGGTGGCTGGTGGGAAGATACCGAAAAAGCCATATTAAAACTGCGCAAAGCGCTAGAGAAAATAAAGCATCGTGGCCCAGATGACAACGGCTATCAGTGCTACCCCGTCAATAACGCCGTCGTAGGACTGGGGCATAGTCGCCTGTCCATCATTGACTTAAGTGCAGGAGGCCACCAACCTATGCACTCATCCGATGGACGCTGGGCTATCGTCTTTAACGGTGAGATTTATAACTACCGTGAGCTACGCTTGGAGTTGCAAGCGTACGGTCACCACTTTGGCTCGGACTCTGATACAGAAGTGCTACTGGCTGCCTGGAGCCAATGGGGTTCCTCCTGCTTGCCACGCCTGGCAGGCATGTTTGCCTTTGCCGTGCTGGATAAAAGACAGGCCACCCTTACCTGTGTACGCGATGCCTTTGGCATCAAGCCTTTCTTTTACTCTGCTGGTCATGCGGGGCACGGAAAGGGTTTTGCCTTTGCGTCAGAACTGCCCGCACTCTTGCAACTTTTGCCTGCGAAACCCCAACTCAACTGGCAACGCGCCTATGACTACTTGGTGCATGGTGACTACGACAGCACGCCCGATACTTTCTACGCAAACGTGCACCACCTCCCCCCAGGCCACTGGCTACAAGTGAACGTCGCTACGGGGCAGGCCAATACGCCACAGTGCTGGTGGCAACCCAACATTACCGAGCGTCCGGGCTGGTGCTTTGACGATGCCGTGGAACAAGTGCGCGAGCAGTTCTTGCACAACATCCGCCTGCACCTGCGCAGCGATGTGCCTCTGGGCGCAGCGCTGTCAGGCGGCATTGACTCCTCCGCCGTGGTCTGTGCCATGCGCCATGTAGAACCCCACCTACCCATCCATACCTTCAGCTTTATTGCCGAAGGCAGCGATGTAAACGAAGAGCATTGGGTTGATCACGTCAATCAGCATGTGGGGGCTATACCGCACAAGGTGCATGTCACCCCGCAAGAGCTGGCACATAACTTGGATGACATGATCCGTGTCCAAGGCGAACCCTTCGGCAGCACCAGCATTTATGCGCAATACAGGGTATTTCAACTAGCCAAAGAGCAAGGCATCACCGTCACGCTGGATGGGCAAGGGGCCGACGAAATGCTCGCGGGTTACAACGGCTATCCGGGACAGCGGCTGCGCAGTTTGCTAGAGACCGGGCAATGGGGGCAAGCATGGCAATTTTTAAATCAATGGGCCCAGTGGCCGGGCCGCAGTCTTGCTTACGGGACGAAAGCAGGAATTGCAGCCTTTACCTCTGGCAATCTGTACCAAACACTTCGAAAAATCAATGGCAGTAAAACCGTTCCTGATTGGATGCGAGCACAGCCATTGCGCGACGCGGGTGTCCAATTACAAGCACCACTGCAACGACCAATCAGTCAGAGCCGTGGACGCAGAGTGATGGCAGAACTGGCGCTGTCGTTATCCCGCAGAGGGTTGCCAAGTTTGCTACGCCATGGCGATCGCAATTCCATGCGTTTTTCAGTGGAAAGCCGTGTCCCTTTTTTAACACTGGACATGGTGGAATTACTGCTCTCCATGCCAGAGGAGTTTTTGATTTCATCCCAGGGCGAGACAAAAAGTATTTTCCGTGCTGCGATGCGTGGCATCGTACCTGATGAAGTATTGGACAGACGCGATAAGATTGGATTTGCCACTCCCGAACAAGACTGGCTATTGTGTATGGCACCAACCATCCGGGAATGGTTGCAGGAAGATTTGAAACTACCATTTTTTGATCAACCCAAAGTACTACAAGAGTTTGATCTTATTGTGTCAGGTAAAAAGCCATTTTCATGGCAAGTATGGCGCTGGGTAAATTTTTGTCGATGGTATGGCTTATTTATGCCATCCTCAATAAATAAATAAACATGAAAAACACCCTTGTTATTCTTTCAAGTATTTCACGAGAATCGCGTATTTTTCTTACAATTTCGTTACTGATAAAAAAATATAAAATTACGGCAACTGGTTTTTGGAAAAATTTCGATACATTTGCCGTACTAATTACTTTCGATTGGGGCTGCGTGCAGAAAACAGCATTTTTCCACCAAGTACCCTGTGTCACGCTGCGTGACGAGACGGAATGGACGGAGCTGGTTAAGGCGGGGTGGAATCGACTCGCCCCCCCGGTGGATGCGGCCAGCCTGCAATCGGCCATCACCGCCGCACTTGGGAGCAGGGGGAATGATGTCAAGCCTTATGAAACAGGAAATGCAGCTGGGCAGATTGTGGCGTGGCTACAAAAAGAAATGGGGACCTAATGGAACGACACAAGAGCAAACTGCGCGTACTGCATAGTGCAGCGCTGTTGCGCCCCCCCTTGGGCATTTGCACGCAAATGGATTGGGAACAAGAGGCGGCTCATGCTTTGGGGCTTGAATGGCAAGTAAAAATGTTCTGCCCTATGCACTCCAAGGGGGCATTCAAAGTCATGCACTTTGATTCAACCATCCATGCTGAAAATTCAAATACCAAGCTAGGAAAACTGCTGGCCTGGGTGCAATTGCGTAGAAATTATCACAACTGGTTATTAAATCAGCAAGATAAGGTAGATATTTTTTTATTGCGGTATTATGTTCACGACCCTTTTCAACTTGAATTCGTCAAACGTTGCAAAAAACCGGTTTACTTTGTCCATCACACCTTAGAAGTACCTGAATTGGCATTACCTGGAGGTATCTCAGGCTGGATACGCTCAAACCTGGAGACTTTCATAGGGAATCCTACTATTGCCAAGGCTTCCGGGACTATTGGAGTGACACAAGAAATCATAGATTATGAATTAACGCGTGCAGGAGCACCTGAGAAGCCATCGTATATTTACCCTAACGGCATCATTTTCAATAAGCAAGAGCTGATAGATAAACGCAGTGACGATATTCCAGAATTACTATTTGTCGCCAATTTTGCTCCTTGGCATGGTTTAGATAGACTTTTAACCACTATCGCAAAAAGCAAAGCAAAATTCTTATTACACTTAGTAGGAAAAATTCCTGAAGAGCTCCTCCCATTAACTCAAGACTCTCGGATTCGGATATATGGTACGTTAACCCATGAAGAAATTGTAATACTCAGCCAGCAATGCTGGATTGGCTTGGCCTCGTTCGCCCTCGATAGAAAAAAAATGAAACAGGCCTGCCCATTAAAAACCCGCGAATACCTCATGCTGGGTTTGCCGGTTTATGGAGATTATCAAGATATTTTCCCAAAAGATGCACCATATTTTCGAACTGGCAATGAGGATATAAAAGAAATATTGCAATTTGCAAAAGACACAAGAGCACTCACCAAAGAAAATATCTCCAGATTAGCCCAACCATCTATCGACAAGAAACATCTGCTGGCAGAATTATTTAATTCGATTCAATGAAAAAGTCGATTGCTCTGATCACATCCCATGCTCAGTCACTGGTGAATTTTCGGTCGCTACTCATCCATTCCTTGCATGCCCAAGGTCTCCAAGTATTCGCCCTGGCTCCTAACTTTGATGAGCGCACACGCACCGCTATGCAGGCCCTGGGGGCAATGCCGGTAGATTGCCCTATGGAGCGCACCGGGATGAATCCATTGCGTGATGCCATCAATACTTGGCGCATGACACGTTTGCTGCAGCATTTGCAGCCCGATGTGACATTGAGTTATTTCATAAAACCGGTAATTTTTGGCACGCTGGCAGCTTGGCTGGCAGGAGTTCCGCATCGTTTTGCGATGGTGGAAGGGTTGGGCTTTGTTTTCACGCCTACAGGAGATGTCTTACCTGTAAAACGCCGACTGCTGAAACGATTAGTCCTGTGGCTGTACAAGTTAGGCATATCACGTGCCAAACAAGTGATCTTCTTGAACCCGGACGATCTTTCTGAGCTGGAAGCTGCTGGCGCACTGCCGCCCGGCAAGGGTTTTTTGCTAGGCGGCATTGGCGTTGATCTGGCGCACTGGGTACCCACACCTCCAGTGCTACAGCCCCCCACCTTTATGCTGGTAGCACGGCTGCTGCGCGAAAAAGGAGTGGAGCAATACGCCGCTGCTGCGCGTATCGTCAAACAAAAATACCCACAAGCACGTTTTATTTTGCTGGGAGGACTCGACGACAATCCCGGTGCAATCACTGAAACAGATGTCCAAGCATGGGTTACCGAGGGTATTCTGGAATGGCATGGTCACACTCCGGTACAGCCGTGGATGGCTCAAACCAGTGTATTTGTACTGCCCTCGTTCCGCGAGGGCGTGCCCGTAAGTACGCAAGAAGCCATGGCGATGAGCCGTGCAGTCATTACTACCGATGTACCGGGCTGCCGCCAGACGGTAATCGATGGTGTAAACGGCTTTCTGGTTCCACCCCACGATGTGCAAGCACTGGCCGAAAAAATGCAGTTGTTCATCGAACAACCTGACTTGATCGCCACGATGGGACAAGCCAGCCGACGTCTGGCAGAAGAGCGGTTTGATGTACATGAAGTCAATGACCGCCTGATGCACCTTTTGCTGGATAAGTAAAAATGAAACGCCTCCTCGACTTCACTGCCGCCCTGCTAGGCCTGATCGCTTTGGCCCTTCCGCTATTGGCACTCATGGCCCTCATCCGTCGCAGGCTGGGCAGCCCCGTGTTCTTTCGCCAAATCCGCCCAGGACTGCATGGCCAGCCGTTTGAGATGGTGAAGTTCCGCACCATGACGGATGCGTGCGGGCCGGATGGCGCTTTGCTGCCGGATGCCGAGCGGCTGACGCCTTTTGGCCGTTTTCTGCGCTCCACCAGCCTAGACGAGCTGCCGGAGCTGTGGAACGTGCTCAAGGGCGACATGAGCCTGGTAGGGCCGCGCCCGCTGCTGATGGAGTATCTGCCGCTTTATTCCCCGCAGCAGGCCCGCCGCCATGCGGTGCGTCCGGGTGTGACCGGCTGGGCACAGGTCAATGGCCGCAATGCGATCAGCTGGGAAGAAAAGTTTGCGCTGGATACTTGGTATGTTGACCACCAATCGCTGCTGCTGGACATCCGGATTTTGTGGCTGACGGTCAAGAAGGTGCTGGTGCGCGAGGGCATCAGTGCCGCCGGAGAGGCGACCATGGGAAAATTCACCGGCAATCGTTAACGCAGCATTCAACACGCAAGGAGTACACACCATGGCACTGACTGCAAGCCTTCACTACGAGAACGCCAATTTTTTGCGCGAATTGGCAGAGAGCCTGCCGCAAGTGCGGCCACAAGGGCATAGCACGCAGCAAGTGGCCTTGCTGCAGCGCCTAGCCGATGATGAGCTGGCACAGGCGCAGCACGACGAATGGATCCGCCGCAAGGTGGCCGCCGCCAAGGCAGAACAGCGCCCGAAGATGACGACACAAGAAGTACGCGCCAGCCTGCAAACCCAGTTTGAAAAGCTGCGCGATGTACCGCGTTGAATGGAGCGCTTCGGCCCACGACGATATTGCCGCCTTGTTTGACTACGTGGCCGAACATGCAACGCCGTTTGAAGCACTAGATTTGTGTGAGCGTTTGTTCAGCGGTACCGAAAAGCTGTCTATGTATCCGCGCTTGTATGAAGCTGCCCCCGAATACGGCGATGGCGTGCGCCGTATCAGCTTGCGAGGACAACATGTGCTGTATGAGGTGAATGACGAGCAGTGCGTTTGCACTGTGTGGGCCGTTGTTGGACAGCGCCAGCAGGCCAAGCGTATTCGCTGATTGATGGCTGACGTGCAAGGGCTGTGAGCAAGTTCTCCAGTAACTCTCCCTCGCTGCGAAGCCCCCCTTCGCAGCGCAACAATTCAAGCAAAAACTGCCCGTAACGCTTGTACATCAAACGCAAAAAGCTCTTTTTATCATAGCTAAAAGGATACCCTACTATGCCCACTTCCCAAGACCTGTACGCCGTCTATGGTGCCAGCGGCTGCGGACGCGGGGTCATGCCTTTGCTGCGCCAGCAATTAGCCCACAGCGGCGTTGCGTCTGAGCAATTGGTGTTTGTCGACGACGCCCCCGGCCCCAGCCACATCAACGGACAGCGCCTATTGACCTGGGCGCAGTTTTTAGCAGCGCCTGCCGCCCAACGCCATGCAGTACTGGCCATTGCCAATAGCACTATCCGCGAACAGTTGGCCCAAAAAATCAGCGCGGCAGGCGTATTGCCCTTGACTGTCCAGGCAGCAAACGTCGTACAAATGGATGCCGTAGCACTGGGCGAGGGGGCTATTTTGAGCCCGTTCGTAACACTGACCAGCAATATTCGCATCGGACGACATTTCCATGCCAACCTGTATAGCTATGTGGAGCATGACTGCGTGGTGGGCGATTTCGTCACTTTTGCTCCGGGCGTCAAATGCAACGGCAATATCGTGATTGAAGACCATGCCTACATCGGCACCGGCGCCGTCATCAAGCAAGGCCAGCTAGGCAAGCCACTGATGATTGGCCGTGGTGCGGTGGTCGGCATGGGCGCAGTGGTGACCAAAAGCGTACCGGCCGGGGCGACGGTGGTGGGAAATCCAGCCCGTCCATTGCAACGTTAGTCACGCATTTTTCTTAGGTTTTCATAAAAATATGTTGAATACGCCCTTTTCCCCCTGGCCCAGCTTTACCGCCCAAGAAGCGGATGCGGTACACAATGTGCTGCTCTCCAACAAAGTCAATTACTGGACGGGCACCGAATGTCGCGAGTTTGAAAAGGAATTTGCAGCCTGGGCCGGTACACGCCATGCGGTGGCCCTGGCCAACGGCACGCTGGCGCTGGATGTGGCATTGAAGGCGCTGGGGATTGGCCCCGGCGATGAAGTGGTGGTCACGCCGCGCACCTTTATTGCCAGCATTTCCTGCGTGGTCAATGCGGGGGCAACGCCGGTATTTGCCGATGTGGAAGCCGACAGCGGCAACCTCAGCGCCGCCACCATTGCCAAGGTGCTCACGCCCAAAACCCGGGCCGTGATTTGCGTACACTTGGCCGGCTGGCCCTGCGATATGGATGCCATCATGGCGCTGGCTGAAACGCATGGGCTGAAGGTGATCGAGGACTGCGCCCAGGCCCATGGTGCCCGGTACAAAGGCCGTGGCGTAGGCAGCATCGGCCATGTCGGCGCGTGGAGCTTTTGCCAGGACAAGATCATGACCACGGGCGGCGAGGGTGGCATGGTGACGACGAATGATGAAACGCTGTGGCGGGCCATGTGGAGCTTCAAGGACCACGGAAAAAGCTACGCCGCCGTGTATGAACGTGAGCACGCCCCGGGTTTTCGCTGGCTGCATGAAAGCTTTGGCACCAACTGGCGCATGTTGGAGATGCAGGCGGCGGTGGGACGCATTCAACTGCAACGCATGGCCGACTGGACGGCCACACGCACACGCCATGCCGGGCAGATCTGGGCTGCTTGCGGCGGTTGTCCGGCGCTGCATGTTCCCGCCGTCCCTGCCGATGTGCGGCACGCACACTACAAGTGCTATGCCTATGTGCGCCCTGAAAAACTGGCACAAGGCTGGAACCGGGACCGCATCGTGGCCGAAATCAATGCGCAGGGAGTGCCCTGTTACCAGGGAAGCTGCTCCGAGGTCTACCTGGAAAAAGCCTTTGACGGCACGGGCTGGCGGCCTGCGGCGCCTTTACCCGTCGCACACGCACTGGGGGCGACAAGCATGATGTTTCTGGTGCACCCCACGCTGACCCAGGCCGAGGTGGACAAAACCTGCGCGGTGATTGCACAGGTCATGCAGCAAGCTACCGTCGCGTAATGCCGCTGCGGCGCTTTTATCCGGAGTAGCTCATGCCTTTGAACACCTTCCTCACCCCGCTGCTGTCCTGGTCACGCCGTGCCAAGCAGGCTCTGGCGCTGCTGGCGGATGTGCTGGCAGCACTGGTGGCCGTATGGCTGGCGTTTTATCTGCGTATCGAGCAGGTAGGCATGCCTGTTCAGCAGCAGCTCAATACGTATGCAGCAGCCTTGCTGTTTGTACCCATCTTCATTCGGTTGGGGCTGTACCGGGCGGTTTTCCGTTACGCCGGCATGCGGGCACTGGCTGCCACGGCCATGGCCGTCGGTATCTATGGCTGTGTATTTTTTGCTTTGTTGCTCATCGCCCGCTGGCAAGGGGTGCCACGCAGCCTGGGGCTGATTCAGCCGCTGGTGTTTTTGCTGCTGGCCGGTGGCTGGCGCGTGCTGGCCCACTATGGGCTGCTCCAGGTGGCTGGCGCGGGACAGGAAAAGGCCAAGGGACAGTTATTGATTTATGGCGCGGGAGAGGCGGGCGTGCAAACCGCTTTCGCCATGAGCGTGATGCGTGAATTTGTCGTGCGCGGTTTCATCGATGACGATGCGCAAAAAATTGGCCGTTCCATCAACGGCCTGCCGATCATTGCGGCACGAAATCTGGAGAAGTTCGTGCAGCGGCACGGCATTACGGACATTTTGCTGGCCATCCCGTCCCTGTCGCGCCAGCAGCGCCACGCCATCATTGGCCGGTTGCAGTCCTTGCCCGCGCATGTCCGCACTTTGCCGGGGATGGTGGATCTGGCTTCCGGCAAAGTATCCGTGGCCGACTTTCAGGAACTGGACATTGAAGACCTGCTTGGCCGTGAGCCGGTACAGCCCGACACCGCTTTGCTCGCCAAAAACCTGCGCGGCAAGGTGGTGCTGGTCACAGGCGCAGGAGGCAGCATTGGCAGCGAACTGTGCCGCCAGATCGTGCAGGAGCAGCCGCGCCAACTGGTCCTGGTGGAACACAACGAGTTTGGCTTGTATGCCATTCACCAGGAATTAAGCGTCCTGTGCACCCAGCAGGGGTTGGCGGTTGAACTGTTGCCCAAGTTGGCAAGTATTCGCAATCTGCGCCGTTTGCGAGCGGTGTTTGCGCAATACCAGCCGCAATCGGTCTTCCACGCCGCAGCGTACAAGCACGTCCCTTTGGTGCAGAGCAATCCTTCCGAAGGGGTGCTGAACAACCTGTTCGGCACCTTGAATACCGCGCGGGCAGCGATGGAGGTCGGGGTAGAAAACTTTGTGCTCATTTCCACCGACAAGGCGGTACGGCCCACCAATGTCATGGGCGCCACCAAACGGATGGCAGAACTGGTGCTGCAATCCCTGGCCGATGCGCAAGCCGTGGATTTCAGCGCCATCGATGAAACCGAAGGACTGCCGCCCACCCCCAATCGCACACGGTTCTGCATGGTGCGCTTCGGCAACGTGCTGGACAGCAGCGGCAGCGTAGTGCCGTTGTTCAGAAAACAGTTGCGCCAGGGCGGGCCGCTGACACTCACCCACCCGGACGTTACCCGCTATTTCATGACGATTCCGGAAGCGGCCCAGCTGGTGCTGCAGGCCGGTGCCATGGGGCAAGATGGTGAGGTGTTTGTGCTGGATATGGGCCAGCCGGTGAAGATCATGGATCTGGCACGGCGCATGGTGGAGCTGTCGGGCTTGCGCGTGCGTGACGCAGCACATCCCGGCGGGGACATTGCCATCGACGTGGTTGGCCTGCGCCCGGGAGAAAAACTCTATGAAGAATTGCTGATCGGCGACAACCCCGAAAGCACCCAGCACCCGCGCATCATGAAGGCCCACGAAGGTTTTCTGCCCTGGCCCCTGCTGCTGCCCGATTTACTGGCCATCCGCACCGCTGCCAAGCTGGGCGATCTAGCGCAAATCGACCAGGTGCTGACCAAGTTAGTGAGCGGATACCAGCACACGATATACGATACGAACCCCGCCGCTGCGCACGCTTGAATGGCTTATTCTTGGGCCACAATCGCACCTGCTGTTTTGCCGTTAGCCACCCGAACACCATGACGCTCCCCTCCATTCCCCCCCACGCCAAGGCCGACATCCTGGCCCAGGCCCTGCCCTACATCCGCAAGTTCCATGGCAAGACCATGGTCATCAAGTACGGCGGCAATGCCATGACCGATCCGGCGCTGCAACGCGCTTTTGCCGAGGATGTGGTGTTGCTCAAGCTCGTGGGCATCAACCCTGTGGTCGTACACGGCGGTGGACCGCAGATCGAGACGGCGCTCAAGCGCCTGGGCAAGGAAGGCCACTTCATCCAGGGGATGCGCGTGACCGATGCCGAGACCATGGAGGTGGTCGAATGGGTGCTGGCTGGCGAAGTGCAGCAGGACATCGTGGGCCTGATCAACCAGGCCGGCGGCAAGGCCGTGGGCCTGACCGGGCGCGATGGCGCCATGATCCGCGCCAAGAAGCTGAAGATGCTCGACCACCAGAACCCGCAGGTCGAACACGATGTGGGGCAGGTGGGCGACATCGTGGCCATCGACCCCAGCGTGGTCAAGGCCTTGCAGGACGATGCCTTCATCCCCGTGGTCAGTCCCATCGGCTTCGGCGAAGAGAACGAAAGCTACAACATCAACGCCGACGTGGTTGCCAGCCGTCTGGCAACCACCTTGCAGGCGGAAAAGCTGCTGCTGCTGACCAATATCCCCGGTGTGCTCAATAAAGCCGGGCAGTTGCTGCCGACCTTGACGGCCAGGCAAATTGACGAGCTGGTCGCCGATGGCACGATTTCCGGGGGGATGCTGCCCAAGATCGCCGGGGCCATCGATGCAGCCAAGGCAGGCGTTCATGCCGTGCACATCGTCGATGGCCGGGTGCCGCACGCCATGTTGTTGGAAATTTTGACGGATCAGGCCTATGGCACGATGATCTGCAATCAGTAACAAAATATTCCAATATGACGACCGCGCCTTCTCAAGAGACCACCTCACCCACACGCAAACGCCTCAAGCCCGGTGAACGCAGGGCACAGATTCTGCAAACGCTGGCCGCCATGCTGCAAGAGCCAGGTAACGAGCGCATTACCACGGCGGCCCTGTCCAAGCGGCTCCAGGTGAGCGAGGCCGCGCTGTACCGCCACTTTGCCAGCAAGGCGCAGATGCTGGAAGGCCTGCTGGATTTCATCGAGCAGACCTTGCTGGCGCTGGTGCAGCAGATTGCCGGGGAAGACGCCGTACTCGGCACTTTGAGCGCCGAGGAAGGCCGTGCCCGGGCTGCCAGGATTGCCGTCGTGCTGCTGCAATTTGCCGAGAAGAACCCGGGCATGGTGCGCATGATGGTGGGCGATGCCTTGCAGGGCGAGCATGAACGCCTGCAAGCCCGCATGAACCAGCTGTTCGACAAGGTGGAATCGACGCTGCGCCAGTGCCTGCGCCCGGCCGCAGGGGCGCTCGGCTCCCACTCCCCGACCCAGGATGCGCAGGTCGCGGCCAATGTGCTGATGGCGTTTGTGCAGGGGCGCTGGCTGCGCTTCGTGCGCACCGGTTTCAAGCGCTTGCCCACGGAGCATCTGGACGCCAGCCTGGCCATGCTGGTGTAGTCGGACAGGAAACACTGCAATTTCGGGTTTTCCCTAGTTTTTCTCGCCGTGCTGTGGCTTAAGATAAATAGAACGAACGTTCGTTTTATTTATTTTTTATGCCACGTACCCCTTCCCTCCCCTCTCTGAAACGCACGGCCACGGCTGGCGCAACACGCCCCATGGCCAAGGGGCAGCAGACCAAGGCGCATATCGTCGATGTCGCGCTGAACATTGCCACCCACCACGGGCTGGAAAGCCTGTCCATCGGCGGGCTGGCCGAAGCCACCAGCATGAGCAAATCGGGCGTGTTCGCCCACTTCGGCTCCCGCGAGGAGCTGCAGATTTCCGTGGTGCGCGAATACCACCACCGCTTCGAGCAAGACGTTTTCTACCCCGCCATACAGGCCGAAAAAGGCCTGCCCCGTCTGCGGGCGATGTTCGGCAACTGGATGCAGCGCACCACCATCGAGCTGGATTCGGGCTGCATCTACATCAGCGGCGCGGTGGAGTTCAGCGAGCGCGAAGGCGCGGTGCGCGATGCCCTGGTGGCCTCCTTCAACACCTGGCATGCCGCGCTGCGCCGCGCCATCGAGCAGGCGCAAGCGGCGGGCCATTTGAACGCCGATGCCGACCCCTGCCAATTGCTGTTTGAAATCCACGGCCTGATTCTGGTACTGCACTACGACGTGCGCTTTCTGGGGCGCAAGGATTCCGTGCCTCGCGCCCTGGCCGGGTTTGAAAACATCTTGCGCCGCAACGGTGCCAAGGTGGACTGACCCGGCCATCCTCCCCCTTTTCCTGCCCTTTCCGTTCCCGGTTTCTTCCCCTCACCTCTCATTCTTTTTTCGCCAAGGAGTCCTTATGCCTACCTACAACCCGCCCCTGCGTGACATGCAATTCGTGCTGCACGAAGTGTTCAACGTCGAAGCCGAATTCAAGGCCATGCCCGCCCATGCCGACACCGACGCCGACACCATCAACGCCGTGCTGGAAGAAGCGGGCAAGTTCGCCGCCGAAGTGGCCTTCCCGCTGAACATCAGCGGCGACGCCGAGGGCTGCACACACAACAAGCAGGACAACAGCGTGACCACGCCCAAGGGTTTCAAGGAAGCCTACGCCACCTACGTGGAAGGCGGCTGGCCCGCGCTGTCGTGCGACCCCGAATTCGGCGGCCAGGGCCTGCCCCACACCGTGAACCAGTGCCTGTACGAAATGCTCAACAGCGCCAACCAGGCCTGGACGATGTACCCCGGCCTGTCGCACGGCGCGTATGAAGCCCTGCTGGCCCACGGCACCGACGAGCAGAAGAAAACCTATTTGCCCAAGCTGGTCAGCGGCGAGTGGACCGGCACCATGTGCCTGACCGAACCGCATTGCGGCACCGACCTGGGCCTGCTGCGCACCAAGGCCGAGCCGCTGGGCGATGGCAGCTACAAAATCACTGGCAACAAGATTTTCATCAGCGCCGGTGAACACGATGTGGCCGAGAACATCATCCACCTGGTGCTGGCCCGCCTGCCCGATGCGCCCAAGGGCAGCAAAGGCATCAGCCTGTTTGTGGTGCCCAAGTTCAACATCAACGCCGATGGCTCGCTGGGCAGCCGCAACCCCATTTTCTGCACCGGGCTGGAGCACAAGATGGGCATCCACGGCAACTCGACGGCACAAATCGCCATTGACGGCGCGGTGGGCACCCTGGTAGGCCAGCCGCACAAAGGCCTGGCCGCCATGTTCGTGATGATGAACGCCGCCCGCCTGGGCGTGGGCAACCAGTCGCTGGGCCTGACGGAAGTGGCCTTCCAAAACGCCCTGGCTTACGCCAAAGACCGCATCCAGATGCGCTCCTTGAGCGGCACCAAGGCCAAGGACAAGGATGCCGACCCCATCATCGTCCACCCCGACGTGCGCAAGATGCTGCTGACCGCCAAGGCCTACGCCGAAGGCGCCCGCGCCCTGCAGGTGTATTGCACCCTGCTGCTGGACAAGGCGCACAGCCACCCCGATGAAAAAGTGCGTGCCGACAGCGAGGAGCTGGTCGCCCTGCTGACCCCCATCGTCAAGGCCTTCGTGACCGACAACGGCCACACCGCCACCAATGCGTGCATGCAGGTGTTCGGCGGCCACGGTTTCATCAAGGAATGGGGCATGGAGCAGTTCGTGCGCGACAACCGCATCAACATGATCTACGAAGGCACCAACACCGTGCAGTCGCTCGACCTGCTGGGCCGCAAGGTGCTGGGCAACCAGGGCGCGACGCTGAAAAAGCTGGGCAAGCTGATCAGCGCCCTGGTGCAGGAAGAAGGCGTGAACGAGAAGATGGCCGAGTTCATCAACCCCATCGCCATCCTGGGCGACCAGATGACCAAGTTCACCACCGAAATCGGCTTCAAGGGGATGCAGAACCCGGACGAAGTGGGCGCCGCCGCCGTCGATTACCTGCGCGTGGCCGGCCACCTGGTGTTCGGCTACCTGTTCGCCCGCATGGCACAGGTGTCGCTGCGGGCCATTGCCGACGGCAGCACCGACCCGTTCTACACCGCCAAGCTGCAAACCGCCCGCTTCTACTTCGCCAAGCTGTTCCCCGAGACCGTGCTGCTGATGCGCACCGCCCGTGCCGGCAGCAAGGTGCTGATGGATACCGACGCCGCCCTGGCTTGATAAAAAATAAAAAATAGCGCGTAGCGCTTGCTACGCCTTATTTTTAAATAGAAAGATATTTGAAATGAAGACATACCAAGCGCTGGCAGCTATTGCTTTATCCGCCCTGGCCCTGCCCACCCTGGCCCAGATGACGCCCGTAGGCACCTGGAAAAGCGTGGACGACAAGACCGGCCAGCCCAAGTCGCAAATCGTCATTGCCGAGCACGGCGGCGTGCTCGAAGGGCGCGTTGACCAGCTCCTGCGCCCCGGTGCCGACCCCAAAGCCCTGTGCGTGGAGTGCAAGGATGCGCTGAAGAACCAGCCCATGGTCGGCCTGCCCATCATCCAGGGCGCGAAGAAAGCCGCTGACAAAGACGTGTGGGAGGGCGGCAAGATTCTCGACCCCGAAAATGGCAAGTTCTACACCCTGCGCCTGACCCCCATCGACGGCGGCCAGAAGCTGGAGGTGCGCGGCTCCATCGGCCCCTTTGGCCGCACCCAGACCTGGGTGCGTGTGCAGTAATTTTTAGCAAAGAAGTCTTATGTCCCGATTCAATGTGAAAAAAGTCGCCGTCCTCGGCGCGGGCGTGATGGGGGCGCAGATCGCCGCCCATCTGGTGAACGTGAAAGTGCCCGTCATCCTGTTTGACCTGCCCGCCAAAGAAGGCGACAAAAACGGCATCGTCACCAAAGCCATTGCCAACCTGAAAAAGCTCAAGCCCTCGCCCATTGGCGTGGCCGAAGATGCCGATTTGATTCAAGCGGCCAACTACGAAGAGCACCTGAAACTGCTCAAAGAATGCGACCTGGTGATCGAGGCCATCGCCGAGCGCATGGACTGGAAGCTGGACCTCTACACCAAGATCGCCCCGTTTGTCGCCAAGCACGCCATCGTGGCCAGCAACACCTCGGGCCTGTCCATCACCAAACTCAGTGAAGTGCTGCCCGAGGCGATCAAGCCGCGCTTTTGCGGCATTCACTTCTTCAACCCACCGCGCTACATGCCGCTGGTGGAGCTGATTGCCACGCCCACCACCCAGCCCGTGGTGCTTGACCAGCTGGAAGCCTTCGTCACCAGCGGCCTGGGCAAAGGCGTGGTGCGGGCCAAAGACACGCCCAACTTCATCGCCAACCGCATCGGCATTGCCGGCATGCTCTCCACCATGAAAGAGGTGGAAAACTTTGGCCTGACCTACGACGTGGTCGATGACCTGACCGGCAAAAAACTGGGCCGCGCCAGCAGCGGCACCTTCCGCACCGCCGACGTGGTGGGCCTGGACACCATGGCCCACGTCATCAAGACGCTGCAAGACAACCTGAGTCTTGAAACCGACCCCTTCTACGGCAGCTTCGAGACGCCCGCCGTGCTGGCCAAGCTGATCGAGCTGGGCCACCTGGGCCAGAAGACCAAAAAAGGCTTCTTCAAGAAAGTGGGCCGCGACATCCTGCGCTTCGAGCTGGAGAGCGAAGACTACGTGCCCGGCGGCCAGAAAGCCGACGACGTGTACGCCCGGATGCTGAAAAAGCCCGCCGCCGAACGCCTGCAACTGCTGCGCAATGCCGAAGGCGCCCCCGGCCAGTTCCTGTGGGCCATTCTGCGCAACAGCTTCCACTACGCCGCGCTGCACCTGGGCACGATTGCCGACTCCGCCCGCGACGTGGACCAGGCCATGCGCTGGGGCTTCGGCATGAAGCAAGGCCCCTTCGAGCTGTGGCAGGAGGCCGGCTGGCTGCAAGTGGCCAGGATGGTGCAGGAAGACATCGACGCCGGCAAAGCCCTGTGCAACGCGCCCCTGCCCGCCTGGGTCTTCGAAGGCCCGGTGGCCGAGGCCGGCGGCGTGCATACCGCCCAGGGTTCGTGGAGCGCAGCCGAGCAGAAATTCGTCGCCCGCCGCGTGCTGCCCGTCTACGAACGCCAGCTGTTCCCCGAGAAGCTGCTGGGCGAGGACAGCCTGCCCGACTGGAAAACCGCCGGTACCACGCTGTTTGAAAACAAAGCCCTGCGTGCCTGGACGCTGGACAAGGATGGCAGCCCCTTCGGTGGGCGGGTGCTGATCGCCAGCATCAAAAACAAAATGCACGCCATCAGCCCCGAAGTGATGGAAAGCCTGATGGAAGCCGTCGAGCTGGCCGAAAACGAATACCAGGGCATGGTCATCTGGTCGGGCGATGCGCCGTTCAGCGTCGGCGCGGACCTGGAAGCCACCATGCCGGCCTTCGTGGTCGGCGGCGCGGATGCCATCGACAGCATCGAAGGCGAACTGCAAAACCTGATGATGCGCCTGCGCTACGCCCAGGTGCCCGTGGTGTCTGCCATCCACGGCATGGCCCTGGGCGGCGGCTGCGAGCTGGCCGTCTACAGCGCCCGCCGCGTGGCACACATGGAAAGCTACATCGGCCTGGTGGAAGTGGGCGTGGGCCTGATCCCCGGTGCGGGAGGCCTGACCTACATCGCCCGCCGCGCTGCCGAAAAAATGCAGCAAAGCACCAGCAAGGACATCCTGCCCTTCCTGACCGAAGGCTTCACCGCCGCCGCCATGGCCAAGGTGGGCACCAGTGCCATCGAATCGCGCAAGCTGGGCTATTTGCTCGATAGCGACATCATCGTGCCGCACAAGGACGAGGTGCTGTTTACCGCCATCAACGAGGCCAAGGCCCTGGCCGCCAGCGGCTGGCGGGCCCCCGTCAAGCGCCTGTTCCCCGTGGCCGGGCGCAGCGGCATTGCCACCATCCAAGCGCAACTGGTGAACATGCGCGACGGCGGCTTCATCAGCGCCTACGACTTCAAGATCGCCCGCATGATTGCCGAAGTGGTCTGCGGCGGCGAGGTGGACGGCGGCACCCTGGTGACCGAGGAGTACCTGCTGGCGCTGGAGCGCAAAGCCTTCTGCCACCTGATCGGCCAGCCCAAGACGCACGAGCGCATCCTGGGGATGCTCAACACCGGCAAGCCTGTGCGCAACTAATGCGGCAAGGAGAAAAATCACCATGAAACAAGTTCAAGAAGCCTACATCGTTGCCGCCACGCGCACGCCCATCGGGCGCTCCGGGCGCGGCTATTTCAAAAACACCCGCCCGGACGACCTGCTGCTGGCCGCCGTGCGCGGCGCCATGGCCCAGGTGCCCACGCTCGACCCCAAGGCGATCGAGGACAGCATCGTCGGCTGCTCCTTCCCCGAAGGCGAACAGGGCATGAACATGGCGCGTATCGTCATGGGCCTGGCCTTCCCCCACCCCGTGGGCGGCGTGACGGTGAACCGTTTCTGCGCCTCGGGCATCACCGCCATCCAGATGGCCGCCGACCGCATCCGCGTGGGCGAGGCCGACGTGCTGATCGCCGGCGGTGCCGAATCCATGAGCATGGTGCCCATGGGCGGCAACAAACCCTCCTTCAACCCGGCCGTCTTCGCCCGCGATGAAGACGTGGGCATTGCCTACGGCATGGGCCTGACGGCGGAAAAAGTCGCCCAGCAGTGGAAAGTCAGCCGCGAGGCGCAGGACGCCTTTGCGCTGGAATCGCACCTGCGGGCCATCAAGGCCCAGCAGGCCGGCGAGTTCGCCGACGAAATCACGCCGTTTGAAATCATCGACCGCAGCCCTAACCTGGCCACCGGCGAAGTGATCGAAAAGCGCCGCACCGTCAGCCTGGACGAAGGCCCGCGCCCCGACACCTCGCTGGAAGGCCTGGCCAAGCTGCGCCCGGTGTTTGCCGCACGCGGCAGCGTCACCGCCGGCAACAGCTCGCAGACCAGCGACGGCGCCGGTGCCTTGATCCTGGCCAGCGAAAAAGCAGTGAAGCAGTTCGGCCTCACGCCCCTGGCGCGTTTCGTCAGCTACGCCGCGCGGGGTGTGCCGCCGGAAATCATGGGCATCGGCCCCATCGAAGCCATTCCCGCCGCGCTGCGCTACGCCGGTTTGAAGAGCGACGACATCGGCTGGTACGAGCTGAACGAAGCCTTCGCCGCCCAGTCGCTGGCCGTCGTCAACACCCTGGGCCTGAACCCGGCCAATGTGAACCCCATGGGCGGCGCGATCGCCCTGGGCCACCCGCTGGGCGCGACCGGTGCCATCCGTGCCGCCCCCCCCATCCACGCCCTGCGCCGCCACAAGCGCAAGTACGGCATGGTGACGATGTGCATCGGCACCGGCCAGGGCGCTGCCGGAATTTTCGAAGCGCTGTAAACCGCGCCCTGTATAGCATTCAAGTTCATTGCGTTTACCCGCCTGCGGCTTGCCCTGGCGGGTTTTTTTACGAAGAAGGTTCACTCCTTTAAAAAGAGCTTTTACCGCTTGTATTCATTAGATTTCAGATATTTTTGTATCTGAAACCCTTTAAATTCATGCGGTAGCAGCTATTCTTAAAGAAATTTTTCACCCCAAGGAATAGCGATGACCCAGCAACACCCCCTGGACGCCATGCTGCACCTTCAGCCCCAGGCCGATGGCAGCTTTGTCGCCCACACCCATGCGGGCTACGCCAACATGGTCGGCCCTTACGGCGGTGCCACCGCCGCGCTGCTGCTGCACAGCGTATTGCAGCACCCCGACTGCCTGGGGGAGCCGCTGTCGCTCACGGTCAATTTCGCTGGCCCGGTGGGGGATGGCGCCATGCACATCGTGCCCCGCGCCGTGCGCACCAACCGCACCACGCAGCACTGGGTGGTGGAGCTGCGCCAGACCGATGCCCAAACCGGGGTGCAAGTCGTCGCCACCACCGCCTCCGTGGTCACTGCCGTGCGCCGGGAAACGTTCAGCGCCGAAGCCATCGACGCCCCCACCGTGCCCCCCGCAGCCGATTGCCCCCGCTTTGACGTACGCCGCGCCATGACCTGGCTCCAGCGCTACGACTGGCGCATCGTCAGCGGCGGCCTGCCCACCGTGTGGGACGACAGCCCGCACCCCACGCAAAGCCGCCTGTGGATACGTGACGAACCCGCCCGGCCGCTGGACTTTGCAAGCCTGGCCGCGCTGTGCGATGTATTCTTCCCGCGCATCTGGCTGCGCCGGGCGCGGATTGTTCCGGTAGGCACGGTATCGCTGACCATCTACTTTCACGCCGACCGCGCCCAACTCGCCGCCCAGGGCAGCGCCCATGTGCTGGCCCAGGCCGATGCCCAGGCACTGCGCAACGGTTTTTTCGACCAGACCGCCCAGGTCTGGGACACCCAGGGCCACTTGCTGGCCACCAGCCACCAAATCGTTTACTACAAGGAATAAACCATGTCCCAAGACCTGCTCGTCCACACCGAAGCCGGTGTCACCACCATCACTTTCAACCGCGTGGAGAAGAAAAACTCCTTCACCGAAGCCATGTACGCCCAGCTCACCCAGACGCTGGCCCAGGCCGATGCCGACACTGCCACGCGGGTGCTGGTGTTCCAGGGCGATGTGGCCGTGTTCAGCGCCGGGAACGACATTGGGGATTTCTTGAACAACCCGCCGGCCAGCGAAGATGCGCCGGTGTTCCAGTTCCTGCGTGCCCTGGTCGGCTTCAGCAAACCCATGCTGGCGGCCGTCTGCGGCCCGGCAGTGGGCATCGGCACCACCCTGCTGCTGCACTGCGATCTGGTCTACGCGGGCGACAACGCGGCTTTTTCCCTGCCCTTCGTGAACCTGGGCCTGTGCCCGGAAGCCGCCTCCAGCCTGCTGCTGCCGCAAATGCTGGGCTACCACCGCGCTGCCGAAGCGCTGCTGCTGGGCGAACCCTTCATGGCCGAAGCGGCCCTGGAAGTCGGCCTGGTCAACCGCGTGCTGCCGCCCACCGAATGCAACGCCTACGCCCAGGCGCAGGCGCGAAAGCTGGCCGCCAAGCCCCTGGCATCCCTGGTGGCGACCAAGCGCCTGATGAAGCAAAGCCAGCAGCCCGCCCTGCTGGAACGCATCAGCCAGGAAGGCCAGACCTTCGGCCAGCTCCTGCGCGGCCCGGCGGCAAAGGAAGCGTTCTCGGCGTTCATGGAGAAGCGTCGTCCTGACTTCAGCGGTTGCTGAACGTCCCGGCCCGAAAGAGACAAACAGATACGGCAGCGACGCGGCGGCAGCCGTTAGCATCCCCCCATGCTGCCGCTGTCCGTCCTCCGGCTGGCCCCGCGCCAACATCCGGCAGCCAACCCATCTGATAAAGGGCTGCCATCCATGCCATCGTCACCTTTCCTGCATTCCGCCCTGGCGCTGGCCGCCCTGGCGGTCATCGCGCCCGCTGCCGGGGCGCAAGGCGCTGCCAGCGCCACGTCCACCATTGCCGCCGTCACGCTGTACCCCGGCAGCGCGACGGTGGAGCGCGTGCTGCGCGTCCCGGCAGGCAGTACGCAGGCGCTGTTTGCCTGCCTGCCCGCACAGCTCGATGCCCGCAGCCTGCAAGTGCGCAGCGTCGGCAGCGTGCGCATTGGCGAAGTGAACGTGCAGACGGTGGAACGCCGCATCGCCACCGGCTGCGCCGACGCGCTGGACAGCCGCATCCGCAGCGCCGAGGACGATCTGGCCCGCGCCCAGGCCGAAGTGCAGGCGCTGGAGCTGGCACAGACCTGGCTGAACACCCAGGCCGGCACGCCCGCCGCCAAGGACGGTGCGGCCAGCGCCCAGATCGGCGCAAAGGCCGATGCGCTGCGCCGCTCCGCGCTCAACACCCTCACGCAATTGCACCAGGCCCAGCGCACGCTGGAAGAACGCCAACGCGTCCTGGAGCGCGTGCAGGCCGAGCAAGGCAGCGTGCAGGCCGCCGAGGTGGCCGTGGTGCGCATCACCCTGGCAACGCAAACCGATGCCGACGTGCGCCTGACCTACCAGGTGCGCGGCCCGAGCTGGTCGCCCAGCTACCGTGCCCGCCTGGACAGCAGCAGCGCCAAGGTGACGCTGGAGCGTCTCGCCCTGGTCGCCCAGACCACGGGCGAGGACTGGCGCGGCGTGGCGCTGACCCTGTCCACCGGCCAACCGTTAACAGCGACCCAAGGCCCGCTGCCGCGCCCCTGGACGCTGGATGTACCGCCACCCGAGCCGCCCCAACGGCCCCAGGCCGAGATGGCCGTGGCCGCCATGGGTGCCGATGCCATGCCCGCCCCGGCGGCCCCCATGCTCAAGGCCATGCGCAGCGCCCCGGCACCGCTGCCCAGCTTCGAGCCGGTGGCCACGCAAGGCGCTTACGCCACCCAGTTCGCCCTGCCGCAACGGGTGACGGTGCCTTCGGGCGGGGAACGCGTCACCCTGGCCCTGGGGGCGGAAAACCTGCCCGTCACCCTGCTGGCCCGCACCGCCCCGGCGCTGGAGCCGCACGCCTGGCTGATCGCGCAGCTGCCCCCATTGACCGGCGACTGGCCCGCCGGCCCGATTGCCCTGGAGCGCGACAACGCCACCGTCGGCCAGGGCCGGTTCGACCCGCAGGCCAGCGATTTCGAGCGCCTGGGCCTGTCCTTTGGCCGCGATGACCGCATCGTCGTGCGCAGCGAACCGGTGCAGGAATTGACCAGCACCGCCGGTTTCATGAGCGGGCGCAGCGAGCGCAGCATCGAGCGCCGCTTTACCGTGGAGAATCGCCACCCCCGGGCCATCACCGTGCAGGTGCTGGATGCCGCGCCGGTGACGCAGAACGCCGCCATCCGCGTGCAGTCCGGCTACACCCCGCAGCCCGCCGATACGGCCTGGGGCGGGCAGCCCGGCCTGGTGCTATGGCAAAAGGAGCTGGCTGCGCAGGCCAGCAGTGCCTTTACGGCCAAACACACCATCAGCCACGACAAGGACGTGACGGTGCGCGAACGGCATTGACCAACGCAGCCTCAGACCGTCAAACCGCCTGCGCCACCGGGCGCGGGCGGCCTTCTTCGTCGATCGCCACATAGGTGAGCACCGCGTGCGCCACCTGCACGTAGGCGTTCTGCGTGGCCAGCCGCTGGGCCAGCACCTGCACTTCCACCGTGACCGAGGTGGTGCCCACGCGGCCGATCCTGGCGTAGAACGACAGCAGATCGCCCACGCGCACGGGCTGGGTGAACAGAAACTCCTTCACCGCCACCGTCGCCATGCGCCCCTGGCTCAGGCGCATGGGCAGGATGCAGCCTGCCAGATCGACCTGCGACATCAGCCAGCCGCCAAAAATATCGCCATTGGCATTGCAGTCGGCCGGCATGGGGATGACCTTGAGCACCAGTTCCTGATCGGCAGGCGGCGCTTGCAGGGTGAATTTCTCAGTATTCATGGGGGACAATTCCTTCAATGTTGAAGCTGCAAATTCTCCCCCATGCGCCCCACTGCTGAACCGAGCCAGGACTCTGCCCGCCCCGGCGACTGGCGCACCCTCGCCCGCCTGCTGCCCTACCTGTGGCAATACAAATGGCGCGTGCTGATCGCCATCGCCTGCATGGTCGCCGCCAAAAGCGCCAACGTCGGCGTGCCCTTGGTCCTGAAACGCCTGGTGGACGCGATGGACGTGCCTGCCGCCAGCCCCCAGGCGCTGCTGGTGGTGCCCGTGGGGCTGCTGCTGGCCTACGGGGCGCTGCGCTTTGCCAATTCATTGTTCAATGAGCTGCGCGAATTCGTCTTTGCCAAGGCCACGCACGGCGCGGCGCGGTCGATTGCGCTGTCCACCTTCCGGCACCTGCACGCCCTGAGCCTGCGCTTTCACCTGGAGCGCCAGACCGGCGGCATGACCCGCGACATCGAGCGCGGCGTGCGCGGCATCGAATCGCTGGTGTCGTTCGCCTTCTTCAACATCGTCGCCACGCTGATCGAGGTGCTGCTGGTGCTCTCCGTGCTGGGGCACAAGCTGGACATCGGCTTTGCCCTCATCACCCTGACGGCGCTGGTGGCCTACGTGGCCTTTACCGTGGTGGTGACGGAATGGCGTATCCAGTTCCGCCGCCAGGCCAACCAGTTCGACTCTGCCGCGCACACCAAGGCGGTCGATTCCCTGCTCAACTACGAAACCGTCAAATACTTCAACAACGAAGCCTTCGAGGCCCAGCGCTACGACACCAGCCTGGAGCAGTTGCGCCGCGCCCAGCTCAAGAGCCGCAGCAGCCTGTCGCTGCTCAACGGCGGGCAGCAACTCATCATCGCCGTGGCCCTGGTGGCCATGCTGTGGCGGGCCACGCAGGGGGTGGCGGACGGGGCGCTCACCCTGGGCGATCTGGTCATGGTCAATGCCTTCATGCTGCAGATCTACATGCCGCTCAATTTCCTGGGCGTGATCTACCGCGAGATCAAGCAGAACCTGACCGACCTGGACAAGATGTTCACCCTCATGGACAAGCAGCAGGAGGTGCAGGACGCCCCCGGCGCCAGCGCCCTGGCCGGGCTAGACGCGCCCACGGTACGCTTTGACAACGTCCACTTCGCTTACGAAGCCGAGCGCCCCATCCTGCACGGCATCGACCTGGAGATACCGGCGGGCAAGACCGTTGCCGTCGTCGGCCCCTCCGGCGCGGGCAAATCGACCCTGAGCCGCCTGCTCTACCGCTTCTACGACATCCAGCAGGGCCGCATCACCATCGCCGGGCAGGACATCCGCGCCGTCACCCAGCAATCGCTGCGCCGCGCCATCGGCATCGTGCCGCAGGACACGGTGCTGTTCAACGACACCATCGCCTTCAACATCGCCTACGGCAGGCCGGACGCCAGCCAGTCAGAAATCGAAGCCGCAGCCCGCGCCGCCCGCATCCACGACTTCATCGCCGCCCAGCCCAGGGGCTACGCCACCACCGTGGGCGAACGCGGCCTGAAACTCTCCGGCGGCGAAAAGCAGCGCGTGGCCATTGCCCGCACGCTGCTGAAAAACCCGCCGATCTTGATCTTCGACGAAGCCACCAGCGCCCTCGACTCGGCCAACGAACGGGCCATCCAGAACGAGTTGCGCCAGGCCGCGCAGGGCAAGACCACGCTGGTGATTGCGCACCGCCTGTCCACCGTCGTCGATGCCCACGAAATCATCGTGCTGGAAGCAGGCCGCATCGCCGAACGCGGCAGCCACGCGCAGTTGCTGGCCCAGGGCGGGCGCTACGCCAGCATGTGGGCGCTGCAGCAGCAAAACGGCGCAGCCACCGCCTGACTAAATTACCCGGCGGCGGCAGGCGTGGCGGCAACCGGTGCGGGGGCACTGTGCAGGCTGGCCTTGAGCCGGGGCTTGCCGTCCGTGCCCACGGCAATTTCGCCGGAGAGCTGGCCGCCCTCCTCGATCACCAGCTTGCCGTAGCGGATCTTGCCGCTGACGCGGCCCGTGCCAAAAATCACCAGCTTGTCGCGCACGGTCAGGTCGCCGTCGAAACTGCCGTAAATCTCGGCAATGTCGATCTCCACCGCGCCACGGAAGGCCCCCTGCTCGGCAATGTGGATGACGCGCGAGTCCATCGTGGCCTCGACCGTCCCCTCCACCACCAGGGTGTCGCAATCGGTGATCTCCACGCCCTTGAGCTTGATGTTCGGCCCCACGGTGAGCTTGCTGCCCCCTTCCGGGGCACTGCCCTGCACGGGAGCGCTGGCCGGGCTGTACGCCACCCCTGTCGGGCGTTGCGGGGCGCTGGCCAACGGACTGCTGCCCACACTCGGGCTGCGCGGCTGCAGAGGCTCGGGTTCGCGCTTGCTGAAAAACGGGGGGGATACGGCCATGGGGGAAACTCCTTTGCAAAAACCCACGGATGCTAGGAGCACCCCGCGCTAACAACTGCTACCGCAAGGCAAGAGGGGTAACCAAAGCGCTCATTGCTTGCACGCGCTTGCAGGCTTTGCGGTTGCATACACGCCGGGCAGGCCTACCGGGCTGCGGGCATCAAATAAAGTAGCTTTTTCCGCTGATAAAAAAACGTTTTCAGATATAAAACCATCTGAAATCATTTATTTAATAGTGGAATAAGCTATTAAATATCACACCGGCTTGAACTGCGCCACCGCGTCGGTAATCAGGCCATCCAGCCCCAGGCCGATCAGGTACTGCGCTGCCGCCGCGTCATTGACGGTGTAGCCCAGACAGCGCAGGCCCGCGCCGTGGGCCAGGGCGATGGTGTGCGGCGTCCACAGCCCGTAGTTCAACACCAGGGCGCAGCACTCCAGACTGACGGCCAGCGCCACGGCGGCGGCGGCATCCGGGTATTCCGCCCGGTCAAAAGCATCCACCAGCAAGCCGCGTGGCAAATCGGGCGCGGCGGCGCGTGCGCCTTCCAATGCCTGCGGATAGAAGGAGGTCAGCAGCGGCGCGGGCCGATGGCCATCCCGGCCGGCAGGCCACAGGCGATCGAGCAGCGCCCCCGCCGCCTGCCCCGTCTCCCGCGCCTGGCCGGGGTTGGGCTTGATCTCCACATTCAGCAGCCAGTCCTGCGCCAGGCACGCGTCCACCAGCGTATGCAGCGTGGGGATGGCCGCCCCGACGCAGGCGGGGCTGTGCCAGCTTCCGGCGTCCAGTTGCGCCAGCTGGCCCATGGTCAGCCGGCCTGCCGGGCCGTGGCCGTCGGTGGTGCGCTCCAGCGTGTCGTCGTGCAGCAGAAACAGCACGCCGTCGGCAGAAAGGCGGACATCGCACTCGAACATGCGGTAGCCATGCTGCGCCCCCAGACGGAAGGCGGGCAGGGTGTTTTCCGGGGCCAGCGTGCCCGCGCCGCGATGGGCAATCCAGCGGGGATAGGGCCAGGCAGAAGTGAACGGCATTTTTCGATGGTAGCCCTGCCCGCTTGCCGGGACAAGCGCCCCCTCGGGGATTACCCCCTGGCTTAAAATCGCCAGCTTTTGAAGTTCTGGCCGCCTGGCGCCTGCCGCCATGCCCGGCTCCTACCCGGCTTTAGCCCACACCCCACCCCCATGAATGCACCGATTGCACAGTCTGCTGTGCTGGCCGCCGCAGCACAGCCTGCCCGCCTGCGCGAAATTCCGTACAACTACACCTCGTTTTCCGACAAGGAGATCGTCATTCGCCTGCTGGGGCACCGCGCCTGGGAGGTGCTGCAACTGCTGCGCTCGGAGCGGCGCACGGGCCGCTCGGCACGGATGCTCTACGAGGTGCTGGGCGATATCTGGGTCGTGCAGCGCAACCCCTATCTGCAGGACGACCTGCTGCACAGCAGCGAACGGCGCGGCCAGCTGGTGCAGGCCATGCGCCACCGCATGGCCGAGGTGCAAAAGCGCCGCCGCCCCGAAGAAGATGCCGAGCGCGATGCCCTGGTGGCCGAGCTGGCCGCTGCCGCCGAGCGCGCCGTGCAGGAATTCGAGCGCATGTTCGCGCAGGCCGGGCGGCTGCGCGAGCAGGTGCGCAAGACGCTGGGCAGGCTCACGCACAAGGACAACATCAAGTTCGACGGCATGTCCCGCGTCAGCCACGTCACGGACGCCACCGACTGGCGCGTGGAATACCCCTTCGTCGTCCTGACGCCGGATACCGAGGTGGAAATGGCCGCCCTGGTGCAGGGCTGTATCGAGCTGGAGCTGACCATCATCCCCCGGGGGGGCGGAACCGGCTACACAGGCGGGGCCATTCCGCTGTCCTGGCGCAGCGTGGTCATCAATACTGAAAAACTCGATGCCATCACCCCCGTAGAGATGGTGCAACTGCCCGGTCTGGACAAGCCCGTGCCGACCGTGTGGACCGAAGCCGGTGTGGTCACCCAGCGCGTGGCCGACGCAGCAGAGGATGCTGGCTTTGTGTTTGCGGTGGATCCCACCTCGATCGAAGCCTCGTGCATTGGCGGCAACATCGCCATGAACGCCGGTGGCAAGAAAGCCGTGCTGTGGGGAACGGCGCTGGACAACCTGGCCAGCTGGCGCATGGTCACGCCTGACGGGCAGTGGCTGGAAGTGACGCGCGTGAACCACAACCTGGGCAAGATCCACGATGCCGAGATGGCCAGCTTTGAACTGCAGTATTTCGAGGCCGACGGCAAAACGCCCATCCGCACCGAGCGCCTGGACATTCCCGGCCACAAATTCCGCAAGGAAGGCCTGGGCAAGGACGTGACCGACAAATTCCTCAGTGGCCTGCCCGGTGTGCAGAAAGAAGGCACGGACGGGCTGATTACCAGCGCCCGCTGGATCGTGCACCGCATGCCTGCGCACACGCGCACCGTGTGCCTAGAGTTTTTCGGTAGCGCCAAGCTGGCCGTGCCCAGCATTGTCGAGATCAAGGACTACATGTTCGAGGAGCAAAGAAAGCGCAGCGGCAAAAACACCGATGCACAGGGGCCCTCCCCTGTGCTGCTCGCGGGCCTGGAACACCTGGACGACCGCTACCTGAAAGCCGTGGGCTACGCCACCAAGAGCAAGAAGGGCAACGGCCAGTTGCCCAAGATGGTGCTGGTGGGCGATATCGTGGGCGACGATGCCGACGAGGTGGCCCGTGTCACCAGCGAAGTGGTGCGCATCGCCAACACGCGCAGCGGCGAAGGCTTTGTCGCCGTCAGCAGCGAGGCGCGGAAAAAATTCTGGCTCGACCGCAAGCGCACCGCCGCCATTTCCAAGCACACCAACGCCTTCAAGATCAACGAGGACGTGGTCATCCCCCTGCCGCGCATGGCCGAATACACCGACGGCATCGAGCGCATCAACATCGAGCTGTCGCTGCGCAACAAGCTGGCGCTGTGCGATGCCCTGCTGGAGTTTTTCGCCCAGGGCGAACTGCCGCTGGGGCAGAGCGAAGACCGTATCTCTGCCGCCGAGCTGCTCGAAGACCGCGTACACCAGGCCCAGGCGCTGGTGCAGGAGGTGCGCGCCCAGTGGGCCGACTGGCTGGCCAACGTGGCCACGCTGTTCCCTGAATTGCAGGAGCACCGCCTGCGTGCCAGCTGGAAAACCCAGCTCAAGGCGCCGATGGCGCACATCTTCAGCGGCCAGGCCTTCCAGCCGGTGCTGGCCGAACTCAACAAAATCCACCAGCGCGTGCTCAAAGGCCGTGTCTGGGTGGCGCTGCACATGCACGCGGGTGACGGCAACGTCCACACCAACATCCCCGTGAACAGCGACGACTACGCCATGCTGCAAACCGCGCACGAGGCGGTGGGCCGCATCATGGCGCTGGCCCGCAGCCTGGACGGCGTGATCTCGGGCGAGCACGGCATCGGCATCACCAAGCTGGAGTTTTTAACGGACGAAGAACTCGCGCCCTTTGCCGATTACAAAAAGCGCATCGACCCGCACGGGCGCTTTAACCGGGGCAAGCTCATTCGCGAGAAAAACGGGCTGGTGCCCGCCGAATCCCCGCGCGAAGCGCTGATGTTTGCCGACTTGACCAACGCCTACACGCCTTCGTTTGGCCTGATGGGCTACGAGTCGATCATCATGCAGCAGAGCGACATCGGCGCGATTGCCGAATCGGTCAAGGACTGCCTGCGCTGCGGCAAGTGCAAGCCGGTGTGCAACACGCACATTCCCGGCGCCAACCTGCTGTATTCGCCGCGCAACAAGATTCTGGCCACCTCGCTGCTGGTGGAAGCCTTTTTGTACGAGGAGCAAACGCGCCGGGGTATCTCCAGCCACCATTGGCAAGAGTTTGAGGACGTGGCCGAGCACTGCACCCTGTGCCATAAGTGCTTTACGCCCTGCCCGGTGAAGATCGACTTTGGCGACGTGTCCATGAACATGCGCAACCTGCTGCGCAAGATGGATAAAAAAAGCTTCAACCCCGGCAGCAAGTTGGCCATGGCGCTTTTGAACACCACCGAGCCGCAAACCATCAAGTTGCTGCGCAGCGGCGTGGTTGGCGTCGGCTACAAGGCCCAGCGGCTGGCGGTGGACGTGCTCAAAACCGTGGCCAAGCCGCAAATGCAACGCCCCCCGGCCACCGTGGGCAAGGCCAGCATCAAAGAGCAGGTGATCCACTTCGTGAACAAAAAGCTGCCCGGCGGCCTGCCCACGAAAACCGCCCGCGCGCTGCTGGACATTGAGGACAAGGACTACATCCCCATCATCCGCAACCCGCAGACCACCTCCTCGGACACCGAGGCGGTGTTCTACTTCCCCGGCTGCGGCTCCGAGCGGCTGTTCAGCCAGGTTGGCCTGGCCACTCAGGCCATGCTGTGGCACGCGGGCGTGCAGACGGTGATGCCACCGGGCTACATGTGCTGCGGCTACCCGCAGCGCGGCGGCGGCCAGTTCGAGCAGGCGGACAAGATGATCACCGACAACCGGGTGCAATTCCACCGCCTGTCCACCACGCTGAACTACCTGGACATCAAGACCGTCGTCGTCTCCTGCGGCACCTGCTACGACCAGTTGGCCGGCTACCAGTTCGACCAGATCTTCCCCGGCTGCCGCATCGTGGACATCCATGAATACCTGCTGGAAAAAGGCATCACGCTACCGGCAGGCCAGGGCGGCTACCTGTACCACGAACCCTGCCACAACCCCATGAAGCAGGGCGACTCGATGCAGACCGTGCGTGCCCTGGTGGGCGACAAGGTGCTCAAAAGCGACCGCTGCTGCGGCGAATCGGGCACGCTGGGCGTCTCGCGCCCGGACATCTCCACGCAAATCCGCTACCGCAAGGAGCAGGAAATCCGCAAGGGCGAAGCCCAGCTGCGCGACAGCGGCGCCGTCGGCGCCACCGACAACATCAAGATCCTGACGAGCTGCCCCAGCTGCCTGCAAGGCGTCTCGCGCTACGCCAACGACTTGCAGACCGGCCTGCTGGAAGCGGACTACATCGTCATCGAGATGTGCAACCAGATCCTCGGCAAGGACTGGCTGCCCGAATTCGTGCAACGCGCCAACAACGGCGGGATCGAGAAGGTGCTGCTATGACCGACTGTGTGCTGTGCCAGGAACCGGGCGGCCAGCCCATCTGGCAAGGCGAAAAACTGCGCCTGATCCGCGCCGACGAGGCGGGCTTTCCCGCCTTCTACCGCATCGTCTGGAACGCGCATGTGGCCGAGTTCTCCGACCTCGGCGCGGCCGAGCGCCGGCACTGCATGGACGCCGTGGCGCTGGTCGAGCAGACCCTGCGCCAGCAACTGCACCCCACCAAGATCAACCTCGCCGCGCTGGGCAACGTCGTGCCGCACCTGCACTGGCACATCATTGCCCGCTACGACTGGGACAGCCACTTTCCCGCCCCCGTCTGGGCCAGCGCCCAGCGCCCGCGCGATAGCGAGCGTGAAGCCGCCGTGGCCGCGCAACTGCCCGCCGTGGATGCAGCGCTGCAACAGGCTTTTGCCGGGTTTGAATGAAAACAAGAGCTGCTTTCACAGATAAACAAACGATTTCATATATCTTCATCCTTGAAAACAAGGATATATCAGCGGAAACAGCTCCTTTTTTAGCAAAGATATGACCACCCCCATCCCCCAATCCATCGACGTCCTGCTCGAATCCCGCGTGCTGGAGCTGGGCTACGCCGACGGCACCGTGCTGGCGCTGCCGTTCGAGTTCCTGCGCGTGTATTCCCCCTCCGCCGAAGTCATGGGCCACGGCCCCGGCCAGGAGACGCTGCAGACCGGCAAGCGCTGCGTAGAGATCGTGGATTTGCAAACCGTCGGCCACTACGCCATCCAGCCCAGCTTCAGCGACGGGCACCAGAGCGGCATCTTCACCTGGGACTACCTCTACCGCCTGGGCACGCAAAAAGATGCGCTGTGGCAGGAATACCTGGACCGCCTGGCCGCCGCCGGCAAAGACCGCGACCAGCCCATGCCCGGCCAGAAAAACGGGCACCCAAACGGACACACAGGCAGCCACAGTTGCGGCAGCGGCGGCTGCGGCGGCCATTAAGATCAGGCGTTCGAGAACGAAAGACCCCCCATGAGCAGCACCCATTTTGGTTTTGAAACCGTCGATGAAAACGACAAGGCCCGGCGCGTGCGCGGCGTGTTTGATTCCGTCGCCAGCAAATACGACATCATGAACGACCTGATGTCCGGCGGCCTGCACCGCGCCTGGAAGGCGTACACCATCATGGTGGCCAACCTCAAGGAAGGCGACCAGGTACTGGACATCGCCGGCGGCACCGGCGATCTGTCGCTGGCCTTTGCCAAAAAGGTCGGCACCACCGGCCGCGTGGTGCATACCGACATCAACGAAGCCATGCTGCGCGTGGGCCGCGACCGCCTGCTGGACAAGGGCATCATCCTGCCCACCGTGGTCTGCGATGCGGAGAAACTGCCCTTCCCCGACCAGCACTTCAACCTGGTCAGCGTCGCCTTCGGCCTGCGCAACATGACGCACAAGGACGCCGCGCTGAAGGAAATGTGCCGGGTTCTGAAGCCGGGCGGGAAACTTCTGGTGCTGGAGTTCTCTAAAGTCGCCAAGCCGCTGGAAAAGGCCTACGACTGGTACTCCTTCAACATCCTGCCGCGCCTGGGTTCCATGGTGGCGGGCGATGCCGACAGCTACCGCTACCTGGCCGAATCCATCCGGATGCACCCCGGCCAGCAGGAATTGAAGGCGCTGATGCAGCAAGCCGGTTTCGGCCACGTCGATTACCACAACATGACCGCCGGGGTCGTCGCCCTGCACGTCGGGATCAAGTGCTGAACCCATCCGAGTTGTTGTTAAAAAACGACAACCCGGAAAAGAACGCATTGCCCGGCCCGCAGGTTTTCCTGGATAACCTTAAAACTTGAATTTCTTTTATTTTTGGAGCAAACAATGAAAAAACTATGGGTGGTGACTTTGACCACAGCGCTGCTGCTTGCGCAACCGCTGGCCGAAGCCAAACGCCTGGGTGGTGGCGGCTCGTTCGGCCGTCAGTCCAGTAACGTAACCCAGCGCCAGGCCACCCCGCCTGCGGCCCCCGCACGCCAGCAGAATGCCCAACAGCAACCGGCACAAAAACCCGGGCAGGCCAACGCCGCCCAGACCCCGGCCAAGAAACCCTGGGGCGCCATGCTCGGCGGTCTGGCCGCCGGCCTGGGCCTGGCCTGGCTGGCCAACAGCCTGGGGCTGGGCGAGGCCTTCGGCAACATCCTGCTGATCGGCCTGCTGGTCATGGCCGCTCTGGCCATCTTCGGCATGATCAAGCGCCGCAGCCAGAACGCTGCCGCCGCACCTGCGCCCTTCGCCTTCCAGGGCGGCCCCACCCCGGCCGCGGCAGGCGGCAACGTCTTCAACCCGCCGCAATACAAGCCGGAAAAAGTCGGCAACGACGCCTCGGCCCGCCCCTGGGAGCAATTCGGTCAGGCCGCACCGGCCTCATCGACAACAGGCGGCAGCATGATCGGCGCCGCCCTGGCCGGTTCGCAGACCTGGGGCATTCCGGCGGACTTCGACACCGCCGGCTTCATCACCGCCGCCAAGCGCAACTACCTGAGCCTGCAATCCGCCTGGGATGCCGGTGACCTGGACACCCTGCGTTCCATGATGACCGACGACATGCTGGACGAAGTGCGCCAGCAACTGGCCGAACGCGAGGCCGAAGCCAACGGCGCCGCCAACGTCACCGAAATCGAAGGGCTGGAAGCGCAGCTGCTGGGCATCGAAGACCAGGGCGACGTGTACCTGGCCAGCGTGGAGTTCTCCGGCATGAGCCGGGAAGACCTGGGCGCGGGCCTGAGCCCCTTCCGCGAAGTGTGGAACATGGCCAAACCCAAATCGGGCAACGGCGGCTGGCTGGTGGCCGGGCTGCAGACGCTGGGCTGAACACGCTGCATCCACGGCGGCCACCAGGGCCGCTGTGGAATGCGCGGATAATCGGGGGACTATGGCAACACAGTCCCCCTTTTCTTTGCTCGGCAGCCTGGCCGAGCGTGCCGCCCAAGCCGTGCAGCCGCCGGCCTGGTTCGTTTCGGAAACCCAGCAACGCGTGGTGCTGTTCCTCAACCACGTCCTGATGCAGGAACCCCAGGCCATGGAGCGCCTGGTGCGCCAGACCGGCCGCACCGCGCTGGTGCAGTGGCGGCAATTCTCGATGGCGCTGGTCGTCACCCCGGCCGGCCTGTTCAATCTGGCTGCCGAAGGGGCCCGGCCCGATCTGCGCCTGGAGGTGCTGGATGCCAACCCCCTGGCCCTGGCGCAAACCGCCCTGCGCGGTGACAAACCCGCCATTCGCATCGAGGGCGACGTGCAACTGGCCGCCGAGATCAACTGGCTGGTGGAAAACGTGCGCTGGGATGTGGAGGAAGACCTGGCCCGCGTCATCGGCGACGTACCCGCGCACACCCTGGCGAATCTGGCCCTGGCCGCTGCCGGCGCGGTGCGCCAGTTCGTCGGCAAGGCCAAGGGCGGGGCGGCCAGCGCCCAGCACCTGGCGTAAAGCGCAGCAAGCACTATGGGTCGCTTTTTTCGCGCATGGGCCATTGTCTGGGTGGTGCTGCGTTATGGCCTCGACGAGCTGGTGCTCTCCAGCTTCCAGCACCCCTGGCTGAACCTGCTGCGGCGCATCGTCACCGTGGGCCGCAAGCTGGATGCGCCACGCGGCCAGCGGCTGCGCCAGGCGCTGGAGGAACTGGGGCCGATCTTCGTCAAGTTCGGCCAGGTGCTGTCCACGCGCCGCGACCTGCTGCCGCCCGATGTGGCCGAGGAGCTGGCCAAGCTGCAGGACCGGGTGCCGCCCTTCGATCCGCAGATTGCGGTGGAGACGATCGAAAAGTCCTTCCGCAAGCCGCTGGGTGAAATTTTCCTGCGCTTCGAGCGCCAGCCGGTGGCCAGTGCCTCCATCGCCCAGGTGCATTTCGCCACCATCCGCGCCCGCGACGGGCATGAGCGCGAAGTGGCCGTGAAGGTGCTGCGCCCGGGCATGAAGCGCGTCATCGACAAGGATCTGGCGCTGATGCACATGATGGCCGGCTGGGTGGAAAAGCTCTCGGCCGACGGCAAGCGCCTGAAGCCGCGCGAAGTGGTGGCCGAGTTCGACACCTACCTCAACGACGAGCTGGACCTGGTGCGCGAAGCGGCCAACGCCGCGCAGTTGCGCCGCAACATGGCGGGGCTGGATTTGCTGCTGGTGCCGGAAATTTTCTGGGACTTCTGCCATACCGACGTGATGGTGATGGAGCGGATGCACGGCGTGCCCATCAGCCAGGTCGAAAAGCTGCGCGAGGCCGGGGTGGACATCCCCAAGCTGGCCCGCGACGGGGTGACGATCTTCTTCACCCAGGTGTTCCGCGACGGCTTTTTCCACGCCGACATGCACCCGGGCAACATCATGGTGAGCCTGGCGCCCGAGACCTTCGGGCGCTACATCTCGCTGGATTTCGGCATCGTCGGGGCGCTGACCGAGTTCGACAAGGAATACCTGGCGCAGAACTTCACCGCCTTCTTTCGCCGCGACTACAAGCGCGTGGCCGAGCTGCACATCGAAAGCGGCTGGGTGCCCGCCACGACGCGGGTGGAGGCGCTGGAGGCAGCGATCCGCAGCGTGTGCGAACCCTACTTCGACCGCCCGCTGGCCGAGATTTCGCTGGGCATGGTGCTGATGCGGCTGTTCCAGACCTCGCGGCGCTTTCAGGTGGAGATCCAGCCGCAGCTGGTGCTGCTGCAAAAGACGCTGCTCAACATCGAGGGGCTGGGCCGCCAGCTCGACCCCAACCTGGATTTGTGGAGCACGGCCAAGCCTTTCCTGGAGAAGTGGATGCTGGAGCAAATGGGCCCGCAGCGCCTGTGGAGCGAGATCAAGGCACAGGCGCCGCGCTACGCCAAGATCCTGCCCGACCTGCCGCGCCTGCTGCACACCTATCTGCAACGCCAGGATGACGGCCAGCAGCAACTCGCCCGCGCCCTGCTGCAGGAACAGCGGCGCACCAACCGCCTGCTGCAAGGGCTGATGTACGGCGGCCTGGGTTTCGTGCTGGGGCTGATCGTCACGCAGGTGCTGGTGCGCATCCGGCTGTTCTGAACAAGCATTAAAAAAACAAGAGCTTCTTCCGCTGGCATACACTGGATTTCAGGCATAAAACACCTTGAAATCCTTGTATACCTAGCGGAAGAAGCTCCTTTTTTATTGCATTGCACATTAACTGTCGCAATAAGCCGACAACGGCAGTTTTTCATCCCGCAACCGCCGCGATGTGTTGATAATCGCCCGTCCCGTAATCTGGCGTAACCGTTTCTCACTTGGGAGTTGCCCTGCCATGTTGATCGCTTTTATCGCGGCCTACCTGCTGGTATCGATTGCCATCGGCCTCATTGCCGCCCGCCGTGTCCACAGCACCGCCGACTACGCCGTGGCCGGACGCTCGCTGCCGCTGTACATGGTCGTGGCGACCACGTTTGCCACCTGGTTCGGCTCGGAGCTGGTGCTGGGCGTCTCGGCCCAGTTCGTGCAGGAAGGGCTGGGCGGCGTGGTGGAAGACCCCTTCGGCGCGGGCATGTGCCTGGTGCTGGTCGGCCTGTTCTTCGCCTACAAGCTCTACAAGAAAAACCTCATCACCATCGGCGACTATTACCGCCTGCGCTTTGGCCGCACGGTGGAGATTCTGTGCTCCATCATCATCATCTTCAGCTACCTGGGCTGGGTGGCGGCGCAGGTGGCGGCGCTGGGGCTGGTGTTCAACCTGCTCACGCAGGGGGCCATGTCGATCACTGCCGGGATGGTGCTGGGCACGCTGATCGTGCTGGTCTACACCCTGTACGGCGGCATGTGGTCGGTGGCGATCACCGATCTGGTACAGATGGTGGTGATCTGCGCGGGCCTGCTGGCGATTGCCTGGTTTGCCGCCGATCTGGCCGGCGGCACGGCCCGCGTCGTCGATTACGCCGCGACGGAGGGCAAGCTGCGCTTCCTGCCGGAGAACGCCGACGGCAAGACCTGGCTGTTCTTCATCGCCGCCGGCATCACCATGATGCTCGGCTCCATCCCGCAGCAGGACGTGTTCCAGCGCGTCATGTCGTCCAGGGACGCCACCGTGGCGCAACTGGGGCCGATCATCGGCGGCTCGCTCTACATCCTGTTTGCCTTCGTGCCGATGTTCATCGTCACCGCCGCCGTGCTGGTCATGCCCGAAGGCGTGCAGGCGCTGATGGCGGAAGACCCGCAGAAAATCCTGCCCGCCCTGGTCATGAACCACATGCCGCTGGCGCTGCAGATCGCCTTCTTCGGGGCGCTGCTGTCGGCCATCATGTCCACCGCCTCGGCCACCATGCTGGCACCGTCCACCGCCTTCGTGGAGAACGTGCTGCGCAATATCCGCCCGGGCCTGAGCGATGCGCAGACCCTCAAGGCCATGCGCATTTCGGTGCTGGTGTTCACCGTCTGCGTGCTGGTGTACGCCATCACCATGCAGGACAGCTCGATCTACGAAATGGTCTCCGGCGCCTACCAGGTGCCGCTGGTCGGCGCATTCATCCCGCTGGTGTTCGGCCTGTACTGGAAGCGGGCCACCACCCAGGGAGCCATTGCCGCCATCGTGCTGGGCATCGGCGTGTGGCTGCTGTTCATTGCCGTGCCGGGCTGGTCGGACGCCTTCCCGCAGCAACTGGCGGGCCTGCTGGCCGCCGTGGGCGGCATGGTGGCCGGCTCCCTGGCACCGCAGTGGCTGGACGACCGGCAGGAATCGGTCGTGCATTACGAATCGGATCCCATGGCCCAGTTGGCCTGAGCACGCCAATCGCCGCAGGAGAAACCCTGAGCCAACCGCCTTGCCTATAATCGAGGGTTTTGGAAAATTTCCCGATTTTCTTTTCCCCTATGCCTATCTATGCCTACCGGTGCGGCGCCTGCGGCCACGCCAAAGACGTTCTGCAAAAACTTGCCGACCCCGCACTCACGCAGTGCCCGGCCTGCCACGCCCCAGCGTTCGGCAAGCAACTGACGGCACCGGGCTTCCAGCTCAAGGGCACGGGCTGGTACGCCACCGATTTCAAGGGCGGCAGCAGCGCCTCCGGCCCCCAGGCCGCTGCCCAGCCCACGGCTACGGCCAGCGATGCGGCACCCGCTGCCAGCACCGCCGCCCCGGCGGCGGCAGCCCCGGAGGCTTGAGCGCATGAACGCTGTGCGCAAATGGCTGCTCACCGGCCTGCTGGTCATCGTGCCGGGGGTGATTACGGTCTGGGTGCTGCACTGGATCGTCAGCACCCTCGACCAGACCCTGGCCATCCTGCCCGAAGCCTGGCACCCCGACCGGCTGCTGGGGGTGCACATCCCCGGCTTCGGCGTGCTGCTGACCCTGGCCATCCTGCTGTCCGTGGGGGCCGTGGCCAGCAATTTCGTGGGGCGCAAGCTGGTATCCTGGGGCGACGCCGTCATCAGTCGCATCCCGGTGGTGCGTTCGATCTACTCCAGCGTCAAGCAGGTTTCGGACACCGTTTTCTCCGACAGCGGCAATGCCTTCCGTACCGCCGTGCTGGTGCAGTGGCCGCGCGAAGGGGTGTGGACGGTGGCGTTCATCACCGGCTCGCCCGCGCTGGAGATCGCCCGCTATCTGCGGGACGATTACGTCAGCGTCTTCGTGCCCACCACGCCCAACCCGACCGGGGGTTATTTCGTGCTGATGCGCAAGTCCGATTGCGTGGAGCTGGAGATGAGCGTGGATGCCGCGCTCAAATACATCGTGTCCATGGGGGTGGTGGCACCGCCCGCACCCGCCCTGGACGATCAGGAACGTTAATTTTTTGCAACCGCATCCATCGATGCAGGAAGACACGACCATGGCCATGCGCTCTGAATATTGCGGTCTTGTGACCGAAGCCCTGATGGGCCAAACCATCACCCTGTGCGGCTGGGTGAATCGCCGCCGCGACCATGGTGGCGTGATCTTCATCGACCTGCGTGACCGCGAAGGCTATGTGCAGGTGGTCTGCGACCCCGACCGCCCCGAGATGTTCAAGGTGGCCGAGGACATCCGCAACGAGTTCTGCATCCAGATCACCGGCCTGGTGCGTGCCCGCCCGGCCGGCACGACCAACGACAAGCTCAAGAGCGGCCAGATCGAGGTGCTGTGCCACGCACTGACGGTGCTCAACGCCTCGGTCACGCCACCCTTCCAGCTCGACGACGAGAACCTGTCGGAAAACGTGCGCCTGACGCACCGCGTGATGGACCTGCGCCGCCCGGCCATGCAGCGCAACCTGATGCTGCGCTACAAGACCGCCATCCAGGTGCGCAACTTCCTCGACAAGGAAGGCTTCATCGACATCGAAACGCCCATGCTGGGCAAGTCCACCCCCGAGGGCGCCCGCGACTACCTGGTACCCAGCCGCGTGCATGACGGCCAGTTCTTCGCCCTGCCGCAATCGCCCCAGCTCTACAAGCAGATGCTGATGGTGGCCGGCTACGACCGCTACTACCAGATTACCAAGTGCTTCCGCGACGAAGACCTGCGGGCCGACCGCCAGCCCGAGTTCACGCAGATCGACTGCGAAACCTCGTTCCTGGGCGAGGAGGAAATCCGCGCCCTCTTCCAGCGCATGATCAAGGACGTGTTCCAGCAGCAGTTGAACGTCGATCTGGGCGACTTCCCCGTCATGCCCTACCAGGAGGCCATGGCCCGCTTCGGCTCGGACAAGCCCGACCTGCGCGTGAAACTCGAATTCACCGAACTGACCGACGTGATGGCCGACGTGGACTTCAAGGTGTTCTCCACCCCCGCCACCACCAAGGGCGGCCGCGTGGTGGCCCTGCGCGTGCCGGGCGGTGCGCAAATTTCGCGCGGCGAGATCGACGGCTACACCGAGTTCGTGAAAATCTACGGCGCCAAGGGCCTGGCCTGGATCAAGGTCAACGAAGCAGCCAAGGGCCGCGACGGCCTGCAATCGCCCATCGTGAAAAACCTGCACGACGCGGCCCTGGCGGAAATCCTGAAACGTACCAACGCGCAGGATGGCGACATCCTGTTCTTCGGCGCGGACAAGGCCAAGGTGGTGAACGACGCCATCGGCGCCCTGCGCCTGAAAATCGGCCACAGCGACTTTGCCAGGCAAACCGGCCTGTTCGAAGACCGCTGGGCGCCGCTGTGGGTGGTGGACTTCCCGATGTTCGAGCATGACGAGGAAGACAACCGCTGGGTCGCCGTGCACCACCCCTTCACCAGCCCGAAGGACGGTCACGAGGATTTGATGGACACCGACCCCGGCGCCTGCATCGCCAAGGCCTACGACATGGTGCTGAACGGCTGGGAGCTGGGCGGCGGCTCGGTGCGCATCCACCGCGCCGACGTGCAGGCCAAGGTGTTTGCCGCGCTGAACATCGGCCCCGAAGACCAGCGTGCCAAGTTCGGCTATCTGCTCGATGCCCTGCAATACGGTGCGCCCCCGCATGGCGGTCTGGCCTTTGGCCTGGATCGCCTCATCACGCTGATGACCGGCGCGGAATCCATCCGCGACGTGATCGCCTTCCCCAAGACCCAGCGGGCGCAAGACCTGCTGACCCAGGCGCCCTCGCCCGTCGATGAGAAGCAGCTGCGCGAGCTGCACATCCGCCTGCGCAACACGATTGCCGCCCAGCAAGGCTAAAACCCAATAAAAAGGAGCTGCTACCGCTCTGTATAAAAGGATTTCACACTGTTTTGAATGTGAAATCCTTTTGTATGAAGCGGTAGCAGCTCCTTTTTTTATTCGTTTACTGAACGGCTGGCGCCACCCCTGCGGTCAGCCGCTGCCGAAAGTCTTCCGGCTGGTCCCAATACTGCAACTGCCCGCCGGAAAGGCTGCCGATGCGGTCGGCAATCGCCAGGGCTTCGGCCTGGTTGTGCGTGACCAGGATGGCCGTGTGGCCGGTGGCCTGGAGAATGCCGCGCACCTCCTGCGCCAGATGTTCGCGGGTGTTGGTGTCCAGGTTGGAGAACGGCTCGTCGAGCAGCAACAGCTCGGGCGCCGGTGCCAGGGCGCGGGCCAGCGCCACGCGCTGCTGCTGGCCGCCGGAGAGTTCGTGCGGATAGCTGTCTTTGGCATGGGCCAGGCCGACCAGCTCCAGCAGTTCGGCCACGCGGGCCTCGCGCTCCTGCGCCCGGGCGCGGCGCAGGCCGAAGCCGACGTTGCGGGCCACGCTCATGTGCGGAAACAGGGCGTAGTCCTGGAACATCATGCCCACGCGGCGCAGCTCCGGGGCCACCTGCTGCTGTGGCAAGGACAGCACCCGCCCCTCCAGCAGAATGCGCCCGCCACGCACCGGCTCGAACCCGGCAATGGCCCGCAGCACGGTGGACTTGCCGCAGCCCGAAGCGCCCAGCAGGCAGCCGATCTGCCCGCGTTCGAGTTGCAGGTTCAAATCCGGGATGACGGTGTGCAGGCCCCGCGCGGTGTCGTAGGCCAGGTGCAGGTGTTCAAGCGCAAGCAAAGTGGGCATGGCAAATGGACAAATGGATGGGCAAAGGCTAGTGGTGGCGCTGGGACGCCGGGTATCCCTGGGTACGGGCCAGCAGCACCACGGGCAGCAGTCCGGCCAGCACGATGGCCAGCGCCGCCACGGCGCCTTCTTCGTAGGTGCCACGGGCCGCTTCGGCATACAGCCAGGTGGCCAGGGTATCGAAGTTCAGCGGGCGCAGCAGCAGGGTGGCGGGCAGCTCTTTCATGGTATCCACGAACACCAGCAGGGCGCTGGCGGCCAGGGCAGGCTTGAGCAGCGGCAGGTGGACGCGCCACAGCGTGCGCCCGGAGCTTTCGCCCAGCAGGCGGGACGCCTGCTCCAGCGAGGGCGGGATGCGTGTCAGCCCCGCCTCGATGCCGCCGGCGGGGATGGCCAGAAAGCGGATGGCATACGCCAGCACCAGCGCCGCACTGCTGCCCATGAGCAGCAGGCCGGAATGCTGCAACAGCTCGCCCAGCACCCGGTCGGCCCACAGCAGCGGGGTGAGCAGGCCGATGGCCAGCACCGTGCCCGGCACGGCATAGCCCAGGCTGGCCAGGCGCACGCAGGCGCGGGGCAGGAGTCGGCGCGTGCTCTCGCGCAGCGAGCGCCCGGCCCAGGCCAGCATCAGGCCACAGGCCACCGTCAGCACCGTGGCGCTGGTCGCCACCAATACGGTATTGCCCAGCGCCTGGAGCAGGGCCGACGAGATGCTGCCCACCAGGTTCAGGCGCTTGACGGTTTCGCTGACCAGATAGGCCGTCGGCAGGACAAAGCCCAGCACGACCGGCAAGCTCCCCAGCACCAGCGCCCCGGCAGCAGGCAGGCCGCGCAGGCGGTGGGCCTGCATGGGGCGCATCCGCTGGGTATTGGCAAAGCGCTGGCGGCGCCGGCCATGGCGCTCCAGCAGGATCAGCCCCAATACCAGGGCCAGCATGGCCAGCGCAATCTGTGCCGCCGCCCCCAGGTCGGAACGGGTCGCCCAGGTGGTGTAGATGGATACCGTGAGCGTCTGCACGCCCAGGAATTCAGAGGCACCGATGTCGTTGAGCGTCTCCAGCAGCGCCAGGCTCATGCCCACGGCAATGGCCGGGCGGGCCAGGGGCAGCGCCACCTCGCGGAACACCTGGCTGCGGCTGGCGCCCAGGGTGCGTGCCGCTTCGAGCAGGCTGGCCGCCTGAGTCAGGAACATGGCCCGGGTGGTCAGGTAGACGTAGGGGTAGAGCACGAAGCCCAGCACGAAAACGGCCCCTTGCAGCGAGCGCAGGTCGGGCAGGCGGAACTGGCGCGGGCTGTCGTAGCCCAGCAGCGTGCGCAGGGCCGTTTGAATCGGGCCGATGGGGTGCAGCAGATCCAGGTAGGCAAAGGCCACGATGTACGTGGGCACGGCCAGCGGCAGCAGCAGCGCCCACGCCAGAACGCCGCGCCCGGGAAAGTCGTAGGCCGTGACCAGCCAGGCACTGCCCGTGCCCAGCACGGCGCACACCAGCCCGACGCCGAGCAGCAGCAGCACGGTATTCCACAGCGCCTGCGGCAGCACGAACCGGGCCAGATGCGCCCAGTGCGCCACGTCGGCCATCCAGGCGTGCCAGGCCAGCACCACCACCGGCAGCACGACCAGCGCCGCCACGACGATCGCGCCGCCCAGCGCCAGACGGCCCCGGCCAGCGTCCCTCATGCGCACCTGCATACAGCCCGGCGCCAGTCGCTGCGATCAGTGGTCAAAGCCAACCTTGTCCACCAGCTGGCTGGCCTGCTTGCGGTGCTTGGCGATCTCGGCCACGGGCAGGGAGTCGATCTGCAACGGCCCCATGGCGGCCATCACCGGGTCTTGCGGGACGTTGGCACGCACCGGGTACTCGTAGTTGGCCCGGGCATACAGCACCTGGGCCGGTTCGGACACCAGGTACTCCAGCAGCTTGACGGCATTGCCCTTGTTGGGGGCGTGCTTGGCCACGGCCGCCCCGGAGACGTTCACGTGCGTGCCCCCGGTCTGGGCAAAGGTGGGGCGGATGGCCTGGATGCCGTCGCCCCATTTGCGGGCGTCGGTCCCGGCAGCGGCATTCTTCATGTGGCCGACGTAGTAGGCGTTGGCAATGCCGATGTCGCAGATGCCGCCCAGGATGTCCCGCGCCACGTCGCGGTCGCCACCGGCAGCCTTGCGGGCCAGATTGGCCTTGACGCCGCGCAGCCACTGCTCGGTCTGCGCTTCGCCACGGTGGGCAATCATGGCCGCCACCAACGCCGTGTTGTAAGGGTGCTGGCCGGAGCGAATACACACTTTGCCCTTCCACTCGGGGGCAGCCAGATCCTCGTAGGTGAAGCGGGTCAGCGACAGGTCTTTTTCCACATACAGCACCCGGTCACGCAGCGACAGGGCAAACCACTGCCCCTGGGCATCACGCAAGTGCGCAGGCACCACCGCTTCCAGAGTGGCCGACTGCACCGGCTGGGTGACGCCGCCATCCACCAGATCGATCAGATTGCCGATGTCCACCGTCATCAGCACATCGGCGGGAGAGCGGGCGCCCTCGGCCTTGACCCGCTCCAGCAGACCGTCCTTGACGAATACGGTATTGACCTGGATGCTGCCCTGGTGCGCCTGCGTGAAGGCATCGAGCAGCGGCTGGATCAACGCAGGCTCGCGCGTGGTGTACAGATTGACTTCCTCGGCAGCGCTGGCAGCAGTACCAGCCAAAGCGGCAAAAGCGGTACACACCGCCAGACGGGCAAATGAACGAAGGGACACGGGTTTCATAAGCAAGGCATCCTACAGGCAAGGAAGAAGGAAAAAAGGGAAGAAGGGCAGTGCCACGGCCATGGCGCCCGAACTGGCATAAGTGGGTGATTATGAAGCAAGATGTATTTGCATTCGCCATCTCAACGAATCTCGCGCCAGGGCACAAAACAGACAAAGTGCCCTTTCCGGCACCGGCCTGCTCTTGAATCTGCACGCCGATGCGACATATGCTCCAGCAGAGAACTGTGCTGCAGGCCCTGCCCCTTTGCCGACCGTCGCCCATGCAGACCACCAGGATTTTTCGACCATGACCGTCCCCCCCCTTTCCCATCGAGAGCCGCCCGCACCGCAACTCCTGCGCGTGGCCACCTACAACATCCACAAGGGCGTGCAGGGCCTGGGGCCGACCCGCCGGCTGGAAATCCACAACCTGGGGCTGGCCGTGGAGCAGATGGATGCCGACATCGTCTGCCTGCAGGAAGTGCGCAAGATGAACCGGCGCGAAGCCGAGTACTTTCGCCGCTGGCCCGACGTACCGCAGGCCGATTTCCTGGCCCCCGAGGGCTACCGCGCCGTTTACCAGACCAACGCCTACACCCGCCACGGCGAGCATGGCAATGCACTGCTCACGCGCTGGCCCGTCATCACCCACCAGCACGAGGACATCTCCGACCACCGCTTCGAGCAGCGCGGCCTGCTGCACGTGGAGGTCATGTTCCAGGGCCACCCGGTACACGCCATCGTCGTCCACCTGGGGCTGATTCCGGGCAGCCGGGTGCGCCAGATCCAGCAACTGCAACGCTTCATCGAGCGGGAAATCCCCCCCGGCGCCCCCCTGGTCGTGGCCGGCGACTTCAACGACTGGGGCAGCCAGCTCAAACGGATGCTGGCCGGTTACGGCCTGTACGAGTTCGATGACCAGGACATGAACTCCCTGACCTACCCGGCCCGCCTGCCCCTGGCGCAACTCGACCACGTGTACGTGCGCGGCCTCACCCCCCTGGGGCTGCACGTGCCGCAAGGGCGCATCTGGTGGCGCATGTCCGACCACCTGCCCTTGATTGCAGAATTTCGGTTTTAAGCCTTTGATGCTATTTTTTATGAAGCTACTGGCGCTTGCTGCAAGGGCGCAAAAGCCCCATTTCCTTTAAAACAAAAATGACAACAATCGCTGCTACCATGGCAACCATGTTTACCGATCTGGCCTCCACGTCCGCCACCGCTCCGGCAGCCACGCCCGAAGGTGCCCCCATTTCCACCGTCATCCGCCAGCGCCTGCAAAAGGCCGGTCAGCGCTTTCACGCCAACGACAACATTGCCGACTTCATCGAGCCGGGCGAGCTGGCCCAGCTCCTGGACGAGGTGACGCACAAAATGCAGGGCGTCCTCGACAGCCTGATCATCGACACCGAGCACGACCACAACACCCGCGATACCGCGCGGCGCGTGGCCAAGATGTACGTCAAGGAAGTCTTCAAGGGCCGCTACGCCGAAGCACCGGTATTGACCGAATTCCCCAACGCAGAGCACTTGAACGAGCTGATGATCGTCGGCCCCATCACCGTGCGCAGCGCCTGCAGCCACCACCTCTGTCCGGTGATCGGCAAGCTCTGGGTCGGCATCCTGCCCAACAAGCATTCCAACGTCATCGGCCTGTCGAAATACGCCCGCCTGGTCGATTGGGTCATGGGCCGCCCACAAATCCAGGAAGAAGCCATCGTGCAACTGGCCGACATCATCATGGAAAAAACCCGCCCCGACGGGCTGGCCGTGGTCATGGAATGCTCGCACTTCTGCATGTCCTGGCGCGGCGTGCGCGAGATGGACAGCAAGATGCTCAACTCCGTCATGCGCGGCGCTTTCCTGAAAGACCCCAACCTGCGGCGCGAATTTCTGTCGCTTATCCCTGGCCGCCAGAGCGGATAAAGCGGGGACATCCATGCCCGCCCGCTGGCTGCGCCGCATTCCCCTGCTCATGCTGTGCAGCGCCCCGCTGTGGGCCAGCGCCGCCCCGGCCAGCTGGTACTGGTGGCACAGCCGCCTGGACAACGACGTACGCGTCTGCGCCCAGTTCATGCCCGACCAGGGCTGGACACGCGGCAGCGGGCCGTTCAGCAACCCGCGCTGCGCCGCCGACCCGGCCGTAACGCCCCGGCGCTGACCATCTCTTGCCCACATTCCGCCCATGCCCACCCTGCAAACACTGACGGCGTTCTTCAGCCTCTGCGTGCTGCTGGCCCTCAGTCCCGGGCCGGACAACCTGTTCGTCCTCATGCAGTCGGCCCAGCGCGGCTGGCGCGTGGGGCTGGCCGTGGTCGTCGGCCTGTGCATCGGCATCCTGGGGCACACCGCCGCCGTAGCCCTGGGGCTGGCAGCGCTGGTGGCGGCATCGCCAACGGCCTTTACGGCGCTGAAACTGGCCGGGGCGGCCTACCTGCTGTACCTGGCCTGGGGGGCGCTGCGTGCCCCCGTGCAAGTCAGCGCCACGGCAACGGCGGCCCACACCGCGCCGCTGTCCTTGCGCCAAACCTTGCGCATGGTCGGGCGCGGCGTGGTGATGAACATCACCAACCCCAAGGTGTTGATCTTCTTCCTGGCCCTGCTGCCGCAGTTTGCCGATGCCGGACGCGGGAGCATCGCTCTGCAAATCGTGCTGCTGGGCAGCGTGTTCATGCTGGCCACGCTGCTGGTGTTCAGCGCCATCGCCCTGTTCAGCGGCTGGTTCGGCAGCCTGCTGCAAGGCTCGGCCCGGGCGCAGCGGCTGCTCAATCGCCTCGCCGGGCTGGTCTTTATCGGCCTGGCGCTGCGTCTGGCGACGCTGCAACGCGCCATGTAAAACCCAATGAAAAAACCCAAGGGCTTGCGCCCTTGGGTTTTGGTGTCCTGGTCGGGGTGAGAGGATTCGAACCTCCGGCCTCTACGTCCCGAACGTAGCGCTCTACCAGGCTAAGCTACACCCCGTTTTTCAGCGTCATCCGCCAAAGCGTCGGATTTTAGCGCGAAAGCGCGGCGTATTTCAGGTTCGGCGCAATAAAAGCTGACCGGCCAGCTCCCGCATGGCATCGGTATAGGCGTTGGCAGGCAGCGGGGCCAGGGCGTCGATGGCACGCTGGGCCTCGGCGTGAGCGGCTTCGCGGGTGGCGTCCAGGGCGCCAGTGCTGCGCACGATCTGCAAGATGGCCTGCAACTGGTCGGCGCTGCCGTTTTCGATAGCACTGCGCACGACGGCGGCGTCAGCGGCACCAGCACGCTGCATGGCGATGATGAGCGGCAGGGTGTTCTTGCCTTCGCGCAGGTCGTCGCCCAGGTTTTTGCCCATTTCCTGCGCATCGCCGTCGTAGTCGAGCACGTCGTCGATGATCTGAAAGGCCGTGCCCAGCGCCTGCCCGTAGGTGGCGCACGCGGCTTCCACCACCGCGTCGGCACCGGCCAGCTGGGCAGCGATCTGAGCGCTGGCCTCGAACAGTTTGGCTGTCTTGGAGCGGATGACGTGCAGGTAGCCCGCCTCGTCCAGATCGGCATCGTGGGTGTTGATGAGCTGCATCACCTCGCCCTCGGCAATGATGTTGGTCGCATCCGAGAGCACCTTCAGGATCGGCAGGCTGCCGACTTCCACCATCATCTGGAAGGAGCGGGTGTGCAGGAAATCGCCCACCAGCACGCTGGCCGGATTGCCGAAGGTTTCGTTGGCCGTCGGGCGGCCCCGGCGCATCGTCGATTCATCGACCACATCGTCGTGCAGCAAGGTGGCGGTGTGGATCAGTTCCACCACGGCGGCCAGCTTGTATTTGTCCGCGCTGGCCACGCCCAGGGCGCCTGCCGTGAGCAGCACCAGGGCCGGACGCAGCCGCTTGCCGCCGGCGGCGATGATGTAACGCGCAACCTGCCCAATCATGGCGACGCTGGTGTCCAGGCGCTGGGCGATCACTTGATCGAGCGCCTGCATGTCGCTTGCGATCAAAGCCAAAGGAGAGGGGGAAGAAGCTGAGGAAGTCAAGATAGTGGCCACCGGTAAGACCGCGCCATTATAGGAAGGCGATTGCCGCCGGCAGGGCCAGGCGCGGGGCTGCGCTTGGCAGAATTTCAGGTTTCACAGTAGAATTTGCGGTTCCCGTGGAAATGGGTCTACGTGGAAGATTCAAAACTCTGAAAGAGGTTTTATGTACGCGGTCATAAAAACCGGCGGCAAACAGTATCGTGTTGCTGCTGGCGAAAAAATCAAGGTAGAACAGATTGCTGCGGACGTAGGCCAGGAAATCGTGCTTGACCAGGTTCTGGCTGTCGGTAACGGCGCCGAGCTGAAGGTGGGCACACCCCTGGTGTCCGGCGCTAGCGTGAAGGCAACCGTTGTTGCCCATGGCAAGCACGACAAGGTGCGTATTTTCAAGCTGCGTCGTCGCAAACACTACATCAAGCACCAAGGCCACCGCCAGCAGTTCACCGAGCTGCAAATCGTGGCAATTGCTGGTTAATTTGTCAGGAGCTAAGTCATGGCACAGAAAAAAGGCGGCGGCTCTACGCGCAACGGACGTGATTCCAAGCCAAAAATGCTGGGTGTGAAAGCCTTCGGCGGCGAGTTGATCAGCGCAGGCTCGATCATCGTGCGCCAGCGCGGCACCAAGTTCCACCCCGGCAACAACGTCGGCATTGGTCGCGACCATACCCTGTTTGCTTTGGTCGATGGCCATGTGTCCTTTGAGACCAAAGGCGCCTTGAACAAGCAAACCGTCAACATCAGCCCTGCTGCCTAAGCACTGCTGAGCGACGCCAAAGCCCCGCTGGTCGGGGCTTTGCTATTTTCCGGGTCTGCTGCTGGCGTATGCTGCGGGCCTTGCTGCGGGCCTTGCGCCGCGGGCAGCATTTTTTTGTGAAAGCCACGCTCCACCATGAAATTCGTCGATGAAGCCACCATAGAGATTGTTGCCGGGGACGGCGGCAACGGCGCCGCATCGTTCCGGCACGAAAAATACAAGGAATTCGGCGGCCCCGACGGGGGCGACGGCGGGCGTGGCGGCTACGTTTATGGCGTGGCCGACCCCAATCTGAACACCCTGATCGACTACCGCTACACCCGCCGCTACGAGGCCGGGCGCGGCGAGAACGGCATGGGTTCGGACATGTTCGGCGCAGCGGGCAAGGACATCACGCTGCGCTTTCCCGTCGGCACCATCATTGCCGACCAGGCGACGGGCGAGACGCTGCACGAGCTGCTGGTGCCGGGCGAGCGCATCGTGCTGGCCCGGGGCGGGGACGGCGGCTTTGGCAACCTGCGGTTCAAGAGCGCGGTGAACCGCGCCCCGCGCCAGAAAACGGTGGGCCGCCCCGGCGAGCGCTTCGGCCTGCAACTGGAGCTGAAGGTGCTGGCCGACGTGGGCCTGCTGGGGATGCCCAATGCGGGCAAGTCCACCTTCATCACCGCGGTATCGAACGCCCGCCCGAAGATTGCCGACTACCCCTTCACCACCCTGCACCCCAACCTGGGCGTGGTGCGCGTGGGGCCGGAGCAGAGCTTTGTGGTGGCCGACATCCCCGGCCTGATCGAAGGTGCTTCCGAAGGCGCGGGCCTGGGCCACCAGTTTCTGCGCCACTTGCAGCGCACGCGGCTGCTGCTGCACATCGTCGATCTGGCGCCGTTCGACGAAGGGGTCGATCCCGTCGAGCAGGCCAATGCCATCGTCGGCGAGCTGAAGAAATACGACGCCGAGCTGTTCGGCAAGCCGCGCTGGCTGGTGCTGAACAAGATCGACATGATTCCCCAGGCCGAACGCGCCGCGCGGGTGAAGGACTTCGTCAAGCGCTTCAAGTGGAAAGGCCCGGTATTCGAGATCTCCGCCCTGGCCCGCGAAGGCACCGACCTGCTGGCGAAAAACATTTACCAGCACGTGCGCCAGCAGCAGCGCACCGAGCAGCCCGACCCGGCGCAGCAAGATCCCCGGTTTGCGCAAGACGAGTGAGAAGTCAAATAAATCAATAGCTGTTTCCACAGATATTCAAACGATTTCAGATATAAAAACATCTGAAATTCAATAATATCAAGTGGAAGCAGCTATCTTTATCATCCAACCCTGCATCCATTCTTCCAGCCTCCACCAGCCATGTCAGTTGTCAAAGAAGCACGGCGCATCGTCGTCAAGGTCGGCTCCAGCCTCGTCACCAACGAAGGGCGCGGCCTGGATGAAGCCGCCATCGGGGAATGGGCACGCCAGCTGGCCGCCCTGGTGCATGGCAGCGACGGCGTACGCCGCGAGCTGATCATGGTCTCCAGCGGCGCGGTGGCCGAAGGCATGAAGCGCCTGGGCTGGAAAACCCGCCCCAGGGAGCTGCACGAATTACAGGCTGCCGCCGCCGTCGGCCAGATGGGGCTGGTGCAGATGTACGAAACCAAGCTGCGCGACCACCAGGTCGGCAGCGCCCAGGTGCTGCTCACCCACGCCGACCTGGCCGACCGCGAGCGCTACCTGAACGCCCGTTCCACCCTGCTGACCCTGCTGCGCCTGGGCGTGGTGCCGGTGATCAACGAGAACGACACCGTGGTCAATGACGAAATCAAGTTCGGCGACAACGACACCCTGGGTGCCCTGGTGGCCAATCTGGTCGATGCCGACGTGCTCATCATCCTGACCGACCAGCCCGGCCTGTATACCGCCGACCCGCGCAGCACCCCGGATGCCGCATTCGTCCACCAGGCCCGCGCGGGTGACCCGGCGCTGGAGGCGATGGCGGGCGGCGCAGGCTCGTCCATCGGCAAGGGCGGGATGCTGACCAAGATCCTGGCGGCCAAGCGAGCGGCGGGTTCCGGCACCTCCACCGTCATCGCCTGGGGGCGCGAGCAAAACGTGCTGCTGCGTCTGACGCAGGGCGAGGCCATCGGCACGGCGCTGATTGCGCCGACGCAGAAAATCCAGGCCCGCAAGCAGTGGATGATGGACCACCTGCAACTGCCCGGCGCGGTGCAGGTCGATGCCGGGGCTGCCGCCAAGCTGCAAACCGCTGGCAAAAGCCTGCTGCCCGTGGGCATGGTGGCGGTGGCGGGCGAATTCTTCCGGGGCGACGTGATTGCCGTGCGCGACCCGCAGGGCCGGGAAATTGCCCGGGGCCTGGCCAACTACTCCAGCGCCGAGGCGCGGCTGCTGTGCAAGCACAGCTCGGACGAGATCGCCCAGGTGCTGGGCTACAGCGCCGAGCCGGAAATGGTGCACCGCGACAATATGGTGGTGCTGCACTGACTCAAAGCCGCCAACATGGCCGAGGGTTGTGTTGCCGGCGCTCAGTACGACGGATACGACTGCACGGCCTGGAAGTAATACACCTGCCCGCGCCCGGCCTCCTTGGCCTGGTACAGGGCCGTATCGGCATGGCGCAACAGCTCGGCAAAGCTGGTGCCATGCTCGGGATAGATGCTGACGCCACCGCTGACACCGTACACCGCCTGCAGATTCTCCCCATGCCACCAGCACGCCGTCGCGCAGGCCTGGAGCACCCGGATGGAGACCTCGCGCACATCCACCAGGGTGCAGCCGGGCAGCAGGAGCACGAACTCGTCGCCGCCCAGCCGGCACACCGTATCGCTCATCCGCGCCACCTGCTGTAGCTGCCGGGCAATGTGCACCAGGACATGGTCGCCAGCCGCGTGCCCCCAGCGGTCATTCACTTCCTTGAACCCGTCCAGGTCCAGGTACAGCAGCCCGACGGCGCCCGCATCACGCTGCGCTGTCGCAATGGCCTGTTCGATGCGGTCCTGGAGCAGCGTTCGATTGGGCAGCCCGGTGAGCGGATCGTGCAGGGCCATCTCCTGCATCCGGTCCTTCTCGACCTGCAGGGCTTTTTGCGTGCGCTGGCGCCACTCCAGCTCGCGCACGAACAGCAGAGCCAGCCCCAGATTGCCCAGGAACAGCAGCAGGGCCATGCTGCCCAGGCTCCAGGCACTGCTGCGCCAGGGGGCCAGCACGGCATCCCTGGCCTGCACGACATTGACCAGCAGGGGCATCGCCGTGACGTGCTCGAAACTGTGGATGCGCTCGATGCCATCGAGCACCGAGGGCCGGGTGAAAACCCCGGACTGGCGGGCGGTGTAACGCCGCCAATTCTCGCTGCCGGCCAGGGGATGGGACCGGGGCAGCGCCGACGGGGCCGGAAAACGCAGCAGCACCTGGCCATCCATCCGGATCAGGTTGATCGCGCTGCCAGGCTCCATCTGCATTCCGGAAAACCATTCCTGCAACTGCTGCAGCGGCAGCAAGGCCACGACGACGCCACCCGGGCTGCCATCGGCCTGTTGCCAGACCCGTGCCAGCGGCAACACCTGCGGGCCATCGTGGACGAGCACCTGGGGCGCCCCGATAGCCAGCCCCAGGTCCGGCTGGCGCTGCAGCGCCTGGAAGAAATCCCGCTGGGCAAGGTCGAGCTGTTCTTGTCCGAAAGCGATGTCCCGCACACCCTGGCCCTGGGCGTCCAGCAGGAGCAGGGCACTGCCCGAGGCGGCCAGCATGGCCTGGGCATCCATCCCCTGCACCCCATCGCGTTGCAGGGCACTGCGCATTTGCAGCACATCCCGGTCGATATCGGTCAGCACCCATTGCAGCCCCACGGCCAGAGTGTGGCTCAGGTTGCGGCTGGCCCGCTCGGCGTTGGCGAGCAGTTCCTGGCGCATCGTCCACAGATTGCGGGCCAACAGCCCGCCCATGCCCAGCGAAACCAGCAAGGACAGCAGCACGAGGCGATGGAAAAAATAGCGGGTGAGCGACATACCATTCAATGCGGGCCAGCAGCACGCATCCATTGATCCGGCTCATTGTAAAAATAAGGTTTTATTTCTTCCCTAGGGTTTGCGTGGGGCAGGTGTCGCCAGGCCCGCGCCGCGCACCTGCACCGTCACGGCGTCCAGCCGGCGCCCCTGTCGGTCGACGATTTCCAGCACATGCTGGCCGGGCATGGGCAGCCAGGCCAGTTGCGCCCCGGCCCCCAGGATGCGGCCATTCAGGCGCCAGCGCACGGCGCTGCTGCTGGAGCGCAGCCACAGGCGCTGCTGGGCGGGGGGAATGTCCGGGTCCAGCGCCAGGATGGTGCCGGAGGCAGGCGTGAGGATCCGGGGGGCAAAGCCCGCCCCGGCGGGGTCGGCAGCCGCGCCAGCGCCGCTTGCCGGGACATTGTCCCGCGCGAAATCGGTTTGCGCCGAGCCGGTGAGGAACCACTCCTGGCGGTCGGCATCCAGCCCCTGCCCGCCAAAACGCACCCACTGCTGCTGCACCCCCGGCGGGGGCGCGGGGGCGCGGCTGGGCTGCTGGCGGTGCAGGTAGTCCATCACGTCGGCCCACACCGGGGCGGCGCCGCTGCTACCGCTGACGTCGTGCATGGCCGCGCCGCTGGCGTTGCCGACCCAGACGCCGACGGTGTAGCGCTCAGACCAGCCGATGGCCCAGTTGTCGCGCATGTCCTTGCTGGTGCCGGTTTTGACGGCGCTCCAGAACCGGGTGGCGAGCACGCTGTCCAGCCCGAAGGTGGGCGCTCGCGCCAGGCTGTCCGCAAGGATGTCGCCCACGATGAACGCCGCCTGGGGACTGACGGCCTGGCGCGGCAACGCCTGTTCCCCGGTGGCTGCGCCGGGCACCGGCCCGGCCACGGGCTGCCACTGTCCGCCATTGGCCAGGGCGCGGAAGGCGTTGGCCAGGCGCAGCAAATCGACCTCGCTGCTGCCCAGCGCCAGGCTGTAGCCGTAGTAACCGGCAGGCTGGGGCAGGTGCAGCCCGAACTGCGCCAGCTGCTGGTAAAAATCCTCCACCCCGACCATGGTCAGCGTGCGCACGGCCGGCACGTTCAGCGACGCGGCCAGCGCCACGCGGGCCGACACCCAGCCCTTGAAGCGCCGGTCGTAGTTCTGCGGGATGTACAGGCCCGACCCGGTGTTGATGTGGGCGGAGGAATCCTCGATCAGCGACGCCGCCGTCAGACGCCGCTGCTCCAGCGCCTGGGCGTAGAGGAAAGGCTTGAGGGTGGAGCCGGGCTGGCGCTGGGCCAGCACGCCGTCGACCTCCTGCGCCTGGCTCAGGCTGCCCGAGGAGCCGACCCAGGCCAGCACCTGGCCGCTGGCGTTGTCCAGCACGAGGACGGCGCCATCCTCGGCATTGCGCCCCTGCAGCTCGCGCAGGTGGCGTTGCAGGCTGTCGACGGCCACGCGCTGCACGTCGGCCCGTACCGTGGTGGCGATGCGCCCGGGCAGCGCCTGCCCTGGCAGCCACTGCGCCAGCACGCGCCGCGCCCAGTGCGGGGCGATACCCTGGCTGGCCGGCCACAGCCGGGCGCCGAGCACCTGTTCGGTGCGCCAGCGCACGGCGCTGCAATCGGGCGGGGGACGTTTTTGCACGGCGGCAACGCTTTGCAGCACGCTGCAGGCGCGTTGGCCGACGACGCCGGCCTTGGCATTGGGGCCGCGGATGAGGGCGGCGGCAATCGCCGCCTCCTGCGCATCCAGCCCGTGCGCGGCCTTGCCGAACAGGGTGCGGCTCAGGGCGTCCAGCCCGACCAGCTCGCCGCGAAAAGGCACGAGGTTGAGGTAGGCCTCCAGGACTTCATCCTTGCGCCAGCTGCGCTCCAGGCGCGTGGCGGCCACGGCCTGGCCCAGCTTCTGCCCCAGGCTGCGCCCGCCTGCCGGGGTGCGCCAGTCTTCGTCCAGCAGCCCGGCCAGCTGCATGGTGATGGTGCTGGCGCCGCGCGTTTTCTGGTGCCACAGGTTGCCCCAGGCAGCGGCCGATACAGCCTGCCAATCGACCCCGCTGTGTGTGTAAAAGCGCTGGTCTTCGCTGGCCAGCAGGGCCAGGCGCAGGGCGGCGGAGACGTCGGCCAGCGCCACCCATTCCCCCTGGCGCACCTGGGGGTTGGTGCGCACGCGCTGCAACTCCTGCCCGTCGTGGGCCAGCACCAGGGTTTCGGACGGGCGGTGCGCCGCGACCACTTCGCGGTAGCTGGGCAAGGCCTGGGCCACGCCGGGCAGCAGGCCGGCCAGCAGCACGAGGATGGCGATGCGGCGCTTCACCCGGCGGCCCCTGCCTGCCGGACCGGGGCGGCTTGAGAAAAGCCTATAAAAATAGCTTGTTCCGCTTTCATACCAAGGTTTTCAGATATTTTCATACCGAAAAATACTGTCAATAAAGCGGGACAAGCTATCTTTATTGATAGTTCTTTATTCAGGATGCACCGGGGTCTTGGCCGCCGCGCCGATCACCGTCGTCCAGGGCTGGACGGTGTGGCGCAGCACCAGGCCGTTTTGCACGTAGGGGTCGGCCTGGACGAAGGCCTCGATCACGCCGGGGTCGATGCAGTCGAAGACGAAGACGGCGCTGTCCGGCACGGCGCCGACGGTGCCGCCCAGCACCATTTCACCCCGGCCCTGGGCGGCCCAGGCGGCGGCAAGGTGGGCGTTGCGAAATTCGCCCCGGCGTTGCAGGTAGTCGGCGCTGTAGTGGTAGGTCAAGAGGTAGTGCATGGGGGGTTCTCCTTGAAAAGTGTTTACGGTGCGCCGATGGTCCAGCGGGCGTTGGGCGTTTCCCCGAACATCTCCGGGGCGTACAGCGCTTCGACGCGCGACGGCGGCAGGGCGAAGCTGCCGGGGTTGTTCAGGCGCAGGGTGTATTCGACGCTGGTCGCGCCCTGGCCCAGGTAGCTCCAGTAGGCGCGGTAGCTGTCCTGGCCGCGCTCGACGAAGGCCGGGGTGCGCCACCAGTCGGCGTTGCGGTTTTCGCCTTGCGTGGCGATCTCCGAATCACGGCCCAGGCCGCTGCCCAGGATGGTGGCCCCGGCAGGGATGGGGTCGGTCACGGCCACCCAGGTCATGTCGGCGCTGGCCTCGACCTCCAGGCGCACGCGCACGATGTCGCCCCGTTGCAGGTTCTTGAGGTCGGCCCCCTGCAGCGGCGTCACGGTTTTGCGCAGGCGGTAGCCCGCATCGAACGGCGCGGTGCGCGGCACGGCGGCAATGGACTGGATGGCCACCCACGGTTTGCCCGTGCCCCGGTGCTGCACGCTGAACTGGCCCAGCGTGCGCTCGCCCCAGGGCAGGAACAGGGTGTTGGCCGGCAGGGGCGCATCCAGGGCGCTGCTACCGCTGGGCAGCAGGCGGCTGGGCTGGGCCTGTGCGACAGCGGCTGCGGCCCTGGAGGGGCTGCTGGCTTGCTGCAGGGTTTTCCAGTCCAGGGTTTGCGTGCTGGCGTTGAGCATGGCGGTGGTGTCGCCCGTCACCGGGTCGCGCTCATAGGCGCTGCTGAACTGGCGCAGCGCCAGCCCCGCCCACAGGTTGGCGGTGGTGGTGCGCCAGGCACCGCTTTGCTGCCGCGCCAGCAGGCCGGTGACCAGGCGCGGGCGCTCGTCATCCCAATCGGGATTGCCGAGGGTGGCCAGCAGCAGGCGGGCGGCATTCACGTCCGGCCCCTGCATCAGCCACCACCAGTAGTCCTGCGCGTCGGTGGAGAACACCACCTGCGTGCCCTGGTAGGACAGGCGGTTGCGCAGGATCTGCCACGCCTCCTGCTGCAACCCGGCCCGGCCCGGCACCTGGACGTGGGCCAGCACGGTCAGCCAGTCGAGCACGCTGTGCGTGGGCCAGCGGATGGGGTCGATGTCCAGGCTGTCGAGCAGGGCCGGGGTGGCTTTGCCATCCAGCGCCAGGGCGGCGATGGCGGCCAGCTTGCGCTCGGTCAGGTCCTCGCGCGGACTCCAGAACTTGCGCTGCACCCGCCCGGTGACGAAGGCGATCAGGGCCTGCTGCATCTGCGCATGTTCGGCCTCGGGCAGGGTGAAGCGCGGGTCGGTCTTGCGCATGAAGTGCGACAGCGTGAGCAGGTGCGCCGTCAGCGTGTCGCTGCCCTGCGCCCGCACCCCGTCCTGCGGCGGGAAGTAGAGGGCCAGGCCGTCGCCGTCCAGGTAGGTCGGCAGGCGGCCCATGATGCTGCTCCACAGCGCCGCATCGTTCAGCCCCACGGCCCGGCTGGTGGTCTGCTCCAGGCAGCTATGGGGGTAGCGCTGCCACCAGTCGCGCAGGCCGGGCACGCCCTCCTCGGGATCGGCCAGGCGCTCGCTGAACGTCAGGCGCAGGCCACCCTTGCCCACCACGGCCTGCGGCGGCCACTGCACGGGCATTTGCACGCGGCCATCGATCTGCTCCAGCGTGGCCTGCTGAACGGCCAGGGGCACGGCCGGCAACAGGCGCTGGCTCACGGCCACGGCATCCCTGGCGCCGGTCCTGGCATCGCTGGCCTGCAAGCTCCAGTGCAGCACCCCTTCATGGGCCTGCGCCAGGGCGGTGGGCACCTGCACGGCCCATTGCACGGCTTGCGCATCGCCCGCCGCGACCTCGACCTTCCGGGCGGGCAGCTCCAGGCCGGTCACCTGGGGTTGGAGCTGCACCTGCATGGCCTGATCGGTGGTGTTGCGCACGGTGAACAGGGCGGTGAACTGGTCGCCCTCGCGCACCACGGGCGGCAGGCCGCTGATGAGCTGCAAGTCCTGCGTCGTGGCAATGGTGGCGCTACCGGTGCCGAAGCGGTCTTCGCCCTCGTCGGCAATGGCGACGATTTCAAAGCTGCTCAGGGCATCGCCCAGCGGCACGGTGACCTGGGCGCGGCCCTGGGCGTCGAGCTGCACCACGGGCTGCCACAGCAGCAGGGTGTCGAACAGCTCGCGTGTGTTGCTGCGCCCGCCGCCGCCGCCCGGTGCGGCGGCCTTGCGGCCGTAGTGACGCCGGCCGACGATTTCAGACTGCGCCGTGGCGGTGCTGACACTCCAACTGCGGTGGCGCCACAGCCCTTCGGCCAGCTTCCAACTGGTGTTGGGCATCAGTTCCAGCAGGGCCTTGTCCACCGCTGCCAGGGCCACCTGGGCGTGGGCCGCAGGCTGGCCGTCGGCCTGCAATACCTGGATGCCGACCTGGGCCTGCTCGCGCACCTGGTAGCGCGGTTTGTCGGTGCTGACTTTCACCTGCAACTGCCTGCCCGCATCCTGCACCTGGATTTCGGCCACGCCCAGGCGGAAGGCAGGTTTGCTCAGGTCGACCATGGCGGTGGGGGCCGCGTATTCCTTGTTGCCATGCCAGTAGGCATCCCACCACTGGCGCGGCGCCTTGTAGCCCCAGGTGAAGAAGCTGTACCACGGCACCTCGTACAGCCGCCCGCGCAGCGCCAGCACGCTGACGTACACGTTCGGCCCCCACCCGGCCTGCACGGGCAGGTCGACCACCGGCTTGCTGCCCTTGAGCTGCACGACTTCGGCATGGAGCACGCCCTCGCGCTCCACGCTGACCAGGGCCGTGGCTTCACGGAAGGGCATCCGCACCTGGAAGCGGGCCGTCTGGCCCACGGCGTAGCCGGGGTTCTCCGGCAGCAGGTCCATGCGGTCGTGGTCTTCCCCGCCGAACCACAGCTCGCCCTGGCCCGTCACCCAGACGGTATCGGCCGCCTGGGCGACATGGCCGTCCTTGTCCCGGGTGGTGACGATCAGCTCCACCTGCCCCGGCTGGGTCAGGTCGGCCTCGCAATAGAGCAGGCCGGCGCTATCGCTCTTGCCGCTGCACAACTGCCCCAGGGGGATGCGCTCGGTCTGGTTGTCGTAGCTGTAGAAGCCCCCGACCAGCCGCTTGCGGGTGGTGGTGGTGCGGGTCAGCACGGCCTCGACCTTCATGGCCACGCCCGCCTGCGGGCGGCCCTCGGTATCGACCGCGACGGTTTGCAGCTTCAGCTTGCGCTGCACGGAAACCCAGTTGTCCGCCAGGATGCCCGGCAGCACCGCCGCCGGCCACAGGGTATGGGTGCTGCGCAGGGTCTGGATTTCGCCGTTGGGGTCGGCAAAACTGGCCTCCAGCAGCAGCTCCCGGGGCTGCTGCAGCGGCCCCACGCCGGGCAATGGCACCTGGCCCTGGCCCTGCGCATCGAGGGTGACGGGCAGCTTGTCGGCCAGCAGGCGCTCCTGCTCGGTCACAGCGCCGTCGGGCGCGGCAAAGCTGTAGCGCGACCAGCGCGGGAAATACACGCCGTGGCCGCGCAGCAGGGCATTGACCTGCACCTCCTGGCCTTTGGCCGAGCCGCCGTTGAGGTATTGCAGGCTCACCGCCACCGGCAGCGCCTGGGGCTGGATCAGGGGCGCCCTGGGCACAGGCTGCACACTGCCTTCGAGCACCGGCAGGCGGAAGGCTTCCACCCGGAACTGGCCCGAAGACAAGGTCATGGATTGCCCCTTGCCCTCCCAGCGCAATTCGATGCGGTACTGCCCCAGCTTGGCGGCAGGGGGCACGGCAAAGCGGCTCAGGGCGTAGCGGGCATGGCCCCCTTCCTCGCTCCATTCCAGGGGCAAGGTGTAGGTCTGGCCGCTACCGACGTGGGTGATCACCGCTTCCTGCACCGGGGGGGCCTGCACGCCGGCCAGCCCCTCCATCCTCTCGCGGCGGATGAAATGCTTCATCGAGACGGTTTCACCGGCCCGCACCAGGGTGCGGTCCAGCACCGTGTGCGCGACGACCGGGGCATCGTCGTCCCAGCTTCTGGGCAGATTGAAGCGCCACGGCTCGATGCCGCGCTGCCAGTCGCTCCAGATGAACGCCATATCCCCATCCTGGCGGGCGCTGACGAACCATGTCCGGCTCTGCGCAGACTGGCTGCAGCGCGGGGCCTCCCGGGCAATGTCGGGCAGCAGCAGGATGCCCTGGCTGTCCGTCAGCCCCTGGGCCTGGACATGGCCATCGCAACTGGAAATCTGCACCTGCGCCCCCGCCACCGGCTGGCCCTTGTCCAGGCTGGTGACCCACACAGCGGCGTTTTCCCGCCCAAACTTGGCATGGACGGCCAGATTGGTCACCAGCGCAGTGGTGCGCACGAACATGCGCCGCTGCGCCCCCAGGCGCTCATCCAGCAGGGCCGTGCCCAGGTTGGGGGAATCGATTTCCAGCACATGAAAGCCGGGCTGCTTCAGCGGCACGCCAATCACTTCAAAGGGCCGGGGGTCGCCCTCCCGGGGCGCAGGCAGCAGCACCTGCTGCACCTGTTTCTGCCCTTGCAGCAAGGAGATGCTGCGCGTGGAGACGGAATGCTCGTCCACTTCGCGGTAGTCTGGCGCCGCATCCTCGTCGTCGGCACCGGGCCGCTTGCGCATCGGCGCGGGCAACGGGCCTTGCACATCCCTGGCCGCCACCTCGCGGCGCACGCTGCCCCAGCGGTAGCGCTGCAATTTCTCCCACCAGGCGATGATGCTGGCGTCATCCGTCAGCACCAGGTCACGCAGTTGCGCAACCGCATCGCGCGTGTGCAAGCCCTCGATATGGCGCACGGTCAAGGGCAGCACGGCGGTGCCGGCGCCATCGCGCTCCTCGGCGAAGCGCTCCAGCACGCCGAATTCGTCACTGGCGAACTTGGCCAGGGCGGGTGCCGCCCCGGTCTGCACGGTCAGGGGAAAGCTGGCGGCATTGCTCAGGGGCCGGCCGCTGTCGTCGGCGAAGTTGTCCGGCAACTCCAGGCGGTAACTGGTTTGCGGCTGCAGGTAGGGGCCGAACGTCAGGCGCGTGACCGTATTGCCCTCGTCGCCCTCCTCGAACCGGGGCGCCAATGCGCCGCCATCGCCCACCAGACGCACCTGGGCCGCCACGGTTTTCTCTATTTGCGCACTGAAGTCAAGATAAACGGGCCGGATCGGCAGGCAGCCCGATTGGGCATTCTCCCGCTCGCAGGTCATTTCCGCAGTGAAGGCGCTGCGCACCTCGAAGGTGAACACCCGCGTCTTGCGATTGACTACGCCCCCTGCCGTCTGCACCCCGGCCCCGTAGACCAGTTGCACCTCGCTGCCCGCCGTCAAGCGCCGGTTGCAGGCCAGCAAGGCCCACTCGCTCGGTGCCTTTTCCACGCGGCCTTTCAGCCGCAACCCGTCCAGGATGGCATCGGCATCCTGGCCCTCCACCCAGCGCAGGGGAATGCGCTCGCCCACGTCCTTGCTGCGGCAATGGCTGTGCTCCAGCAGGCTTTCCCTGGTCGGTGCGCTGTTGAAGCGCAGCACAAACACCTGGTCCTCGTCAATCGGCTGGTAGGTGTCCGGCAAGATCTGTTGCACATGGGGGCCGGCCACTTCGAATTGATAGCTGCTTGCGCCCGTCAGCGGGGATTTTTCGGGCGATTGGAAGGTTTTTTCCAGCTGCACCTGGCAGCGCACCCCGGCAGGCACCGGGCGCTCGAACTGCCACACCCACTCGCGGGCACTGTTCCAGCGGCCCGTGCCCTGGGCACTCTGGGGGTCGGAACAGCTCACGCGGGCGGGCGCCGGGGCCTGTGGATCGCCGAATCGCACGGCGTCCTGGTCCGTGCGCAGCACGACCTGGCGCACCTCGTTCACCACCCCCTGGGGGGAGAGTTTCTGCACCTGCAGCGCCAGTGCCGGCTGGGCCAGTAGCCCAGCAGCACAAATTCCCAGTGTCAGCCATATCCGGCGATGCAACATGCCCTGCCCCTTGCGCTTCTATAGAAGAGGCGCAAGCCTAACATCATCCTCCGGGGGACAATGTTTCCGTCCATTACCAAAAAGCATTGCTTCCGGCGCACGCTGGCATTGTCTTTCAGGTGACTTTTACTCTTAAGTCTTTACAGGTCATGCAGGAACAGCTCTTATTTTTTTGTTGTTTTTCCCCGCCTATGCTGACAATCCCGCACGACGACGCGCCGACATTCCGGTAAGCTGGCCGTTTTTTATCCCCGCCCAACAACACACAGTGAGGATGTTATGAGCAGCGAACTAATCGTACGGTTGAACCCCCAGCAGGAGTGGCGCATTGACCTCTCGCGCCTGGAACCCATGGGGGTGGAAGCGGCCCGCCAGTGGCTGGACGTGCAATTCACCACCCTGGAATGCGAGCCGCTGCGGGCCAGCGGCAAGGTGCTGCTGGCCGACAAGGTGCTGGTCGTGGCCCAGTCCGCCGGCCCGCGCCTGCTGGGCGACGAGGACTGGCGCACCACCTATGCCCGGGCGACCCACGCCATATTGGTCAAGCCCCTGATCACGGTGGACGTGGCCGCAATGGCCGTGACCTACTGAACAAGAAAAAACGCGCCCACCGGGCGCAGCGCGGGCTGGCGGGGCCACGGCCTCCCATCAAAAGGCGTGCTGCGCCAGCCATTGCTCCAGCTCGGCCAGGGGCAGGGGCTTGGCAAACCAGTAGCCCTGGGCCTCCTCGCAGCCATCCGAGCGCAGCAACTGCCAGTGCGCCTGCGTCTCCACCCCTTCGGCCAGCACGCGCAGGCCCATGCTTTGCCCCAGGGCGATGATGGAGCGGCAGATGGCCCGGTCGTTGCGGTCGGTCAGGATGTCGCGCACAAAGGACTGGTCGATCTTCAACTGCGCCAGCGGCAGCCGTTTCAGGTACGCCAAAGAGGAATACCCCGTCCCGAAATCATCCAGGGAAAACTGCAGGCCCAGCGCCTGCAGGGCGCGGATTTTGCCGATCACCTCGTTGATGTCCTTGAGCAGGATGCTCTCGGTCAGCTCGATGAGGATTCTTTCCGGATTCGCCCCGGTATCCTGCAGGCACTGCTGCACCTGATCGACAAAGGCGCTGGCATGGAACTGCCTGGCGCTGACGTTGACGGCAATTTCCAGTTGCGCGGTATTGGCCGATGACTGCCACGCCACCTGCTGGCGACAGGCCTCCAGAAACACCCGGCGGCCAATTTCCAGGATCTGCCCGGTCGCCTCGGCCACCGGGATGAACCGGCCCGGCGGGATCAGGCCCTGCTGCGGGTGCTGCCAGCGCAGCAGGGCCTCCACGCCGATGCAGCGGCCATAGGCATCGACCTGGGGCTGGTAGAACAGGGAAAACTCCTGGTGCTCCAGGGCGCGGTACAAATCCTGCTCCACCTGGGCATGGGCATTGATTTTTTCCTGCATCTGCGGGTCGAAGAACCGCACCGTATTGCGCCCGGCTTCCTTGGCCTGGTACATGGCCAGGTCGGCCCGCTTCAATAGCTCGTCGGCATCGATCTCGTGCCCGAAGAACAGCGCCACGCCCAGGCTGGGGGTGATGCGCACGACGTTCCTGGCAAACTCGTAGGCAGGATTCAGGGCGCGGTTGATTTTCTCGGCAATGTCCCTGGCAATATGCACCGCCCGGGCCTGCGCATGGTCAAGGTTGTTCAGGAGGATGATGAACTCGTCGCCCCCCAGGCGGGCAACGGTATCTTCCTCCCGCACGCAGTTCAGCAGCCGCTTGGCCACAGCCACCAGGAGCTGGTCGCCTGCATCGTGGCCCAGGGTGTCGTTGAGCGTCTTGAAGTTGTCCAGATCCAGAAAAATCAATGCGCCGTAGGCATTCTGCCGCGCCGAACTGGCCAACCCCTGCTGCAGCCGATCACGCAGCAAACGGCGGTTGGGCAGGCCCGTCAGGGGGTCGTAGAAGGCCAGGTTGCTGACCTCCTGCTCCGCCTGCTTGCGGGTGCTGATGTCCAGCAGTACGCCCAGCAGGCCGCGATCGGCGCCACGCGTATCGTGGAAGCGCTTGCCGTTCAGGTTGCCCCAGAACTGGCTGCCGTCCTTGCGCCAATACAGCCGTTCGACATCGACGGCATCGATATCGCTGGCCAGCAAGGCCAGCATTTTCTGGTGGCTGACGCTGCGTTCGGTGGGGTCGACCAGCCCCACATAGGGCGTCCCGATCAGCTCGTCCACCGTGCAGCAGAACATTTCCGCCATCCGCTGGTTGGCCAGGACGATCATGCCCTTCTTATCGACCAGGAAGATCCCGGCACTGGAAGTATCGAAGATCTGCTGCAGCAGCGATTCGCTTTGGCGGATCCGGGCATCGGCCCGCTTGCGCTCGGTGATATCTTCGATGAAACCGTGGTAGACAATCTCGCCGTTGGGCATGGTGAACGGCGAGGAATTCGCATACATCCAGTGCAGCGCTCCATCGGGCATGGAAAAGCGGAATTCACAGAAGAACTCCTCTTTGGCGTGCCATGCGGTCCGGTCGAGATCGGAAAATCTGGTGCAATCCTCCGGGGCGATTCTCTGAAAAAACAGCGCCGGGTCGGCCACCACCTCGGCCGCCGATTTCCCGGTAAAGCGCCGGATCCCCTCGCTGACGTAAATCAGATTGGAAAGATTGCCCTCCTCCAGCCGGTAGCGGTACACCACCACGGGCAAGTGGTCCGTCAAATCCTTGAGTTCCAACTGCAGGCGCTCGCGCATCACACGGTGCATCAGCAGCAGCGCCGCACACAGCAGGAGCAGGCCCACCGCGGGCAGAATCCACAAATACTCCAGCGCCGCACCGACCGCCTGTTGCTGTCGGTGGTACTGCCACAGACTGCCCAGCAGCACCAGGACACAGGCCGCAACCAGCCCCCACAACAAGCCCATGGCCTGCGCAAGGGATAGTTTGATTTTTTTAACGGCCACAACCTTCTCCCTGGACGGCACCGACAACACTCCACGCGCATTGTGCGCTGGGGGCCAGCCGACCAAGCCTACTTGGAAACACCTACCCGCAGCCCGCCTAGCCCGGCGCGAACCGCGCGGCCAGCGCCTGCAGCAACTGCGTATGGATACCGCCGAAGCCGCCGTTGCTCATGCACACGATGGCGTCTCCTGGCCGTACCACCGCCAGGACTTGCTGCACCACGGTCGCAATGTCGCCGGCCGTCAGGCCCGCATCGCCCAACGGTTCCAACGCCTGCGCAGCATCCCAATCCAGGCCCGCCGTGTGGCAGAAGGCCAGGTCGGCCTCTTTCAGCGCCCAGGGCAGTTGCGCCTTCATGGTGCCCAGCTTCATGGTGTTGCTGCGCGGTTCGAACACGGCCAGGATGCGGGTTTGCTGGCCCACCTGCTGGCGCAGCCCGTCCAGGGTGGTGCGGATGGCCGTCGGGTGGTGGGCGAAATCGTCGTACACCGCAACCCCGGCCACGGTGCCGCGCAGTTCCATGCGCCGGCGCACGTTCCGAAAGCGCCCCAGCGCGGCGCAGGCCGCGGCCGGGGCCACGCCCACATGCTCGGCGGCTGCAATGGCGGCCAGGGCGTTGAGCTGGTTGTGCTCGCCGCTCAAGGCCCATTCCACCCGGCCGACCACCTGCCCGGCACGCAGCACGTCGAACGCATGGTGCAGCCCCTGGGCGGTGAAATCGCTGACGGCACTGCCGAAGCTGCGCACCTCGCTCCAGCAACCCTGGTGCAGCACGCGGGCCAGGGCTTCTTCCAGGCCATTGCTGACGACGCGGCCCGTGGCGGGCACGGTGCGCAGCAGGTGGTGGAACTGGCGCTCGATCGCCGCCAGATCGGGAAAGATGTCGGCGTGGTCGAACTCCAGGTTGTTCAGCACCGCCGTGCGCGGACGGTAGTGGACAAACTTGCTGCGCTTGTCGAAAAAGGCTGTGTCGTACTCGTCCGCCTCGATCACGAACAGGGGCCGCTCCTGCCCGGCGGCCAAGGCCCCCAGGCGGGCCGAGACGCCAAAGTCCAGCGGCACGCCGCCGACCAGGAAACCGGGCGCCAGCCCCGCGCACTCCAGCACCCAGGCCAGCATGGAGGTGGTAGTGGTCTTGCCATGCGTGCCCGCCACGGCCAGCACATGGCGGCCTTGCAGCACGTTTTCGGCCAGCCACTGCGGCCCGCTGGTGTAGGGCAGCCCCTGGTCGAGGATGGCCTCCATCAGCGCAAACTTGGGCGTGCCATCGTCCAGCCGGGCGCGGCTGACGACATTGCCGACCACGAACACATCGGGCTTGAGCTGCACCTGCTCGGCGCCGTAGCCCTCGATCAGGTCAATGCCCAGGGCCCGCAATTGGTCGCTCATCGGCGGGTAGACCCCTGCATCGCAACCCGTAACCTTGTGCCCGGCTTCCCGCGCCAGTGCCGCGACGCCGCCCATGAAGGTGCCGCAAATGCCCAGAATATGAATATACATGGGCGGCGATTCTACGGGCCGGGCACCGCGCAGCAGCGGTCGCGCCCGGCCTGTTTGGCCGCATACAGGGCGCCATCGGCGCGTTCGATCAGGGCGGTGAAGCCGTCTGTCTGCTCCGGCTCCTGCAGCCCGCCGGGCCTGGCGCAAGCCACGCCCACACTGATGGTGACCCGTTGCCCCGGCACGCTGCTGCCGGCGTGCGGCAAGTCCAGGCGCTGCACTGCCAGCACCAGTTGCTGGCCGAACGCCTGGGCCTGCGCCAGGGTCGATCCAGGCAGCAGCACCATGAACTCCTCCCCGCCATAGCGGGCCGCAAGCTCGCCCTCACGCCCCACGCTGGCCGCCAGTACCCGGGCCACTTCGCACAGGCAGACATCGCCCTGGACGTGGCCATAGGTATCGTTGTAAGCCTTGAAGTGGTCGAGATCGAGCATCAGCAGCGCCACGCTTTGGCCGTGCCGTGCGGCACGGCGCCATTCCTTGTGCAAGGCTTCCTGCAACGCCAGGCGGTTGGCAATGCCCGTCAGAGGGTCGAGCCGCACCTGGTTTTCCAGCTGGTGGCGGTATTCCTCCAACTGCTCGTCGACCTGTTTGCGCTCGGTGATGTCCTGGGCAATGCCGATCATGCGCGAGGGTGTCTCGCCCTCGTGCCTATCCACTTCGGCCCAGACCTGGATCCAGCGCTGCTCGCCGCTGTCTGCACGGCGAATGCGGTACTGCACGTGCAGGTGCTGGCGCCGGGCAATGGTCTGTTCATGCGCGGCAAATACCGCTTTCCGGTCCTCTTTCTCGACCAGCGCGGCCCAACGCTTGAGGGGAAACCAGCCGCCTGCGGCCACGCCGAAGATACGGGCCGTGATCTCCGAGATGTAAAACTCCTTTTTCCCCAGGTCGTAGACGAAATAGCCCAGCGCTGCCGCCTGCTGCGCCGAATCGAGCCAGCGGATGTGCAGTTGCAGTTCCCGCTTCAAAGTCCGCTCGGCCCGCCATGCCGACCACTGCCAGATCCCGCCCAGCAAGGCCAGAAGCAGCAACAGCGCACCGATCAGCAGGCCAAAGGCCAGCCCCTCGCGGCGGCGGGCATCGTTGAGAATTTCGGCCTCGTCGATCTGCACGATCAGCCACCAGGGAGCGCCGTCAATGGCGCTGACCATCGAGATCACCGGCTGATCCATATGGTTGATACCCCGCACGATCCCGCGTCCCCCGCGCACGGCCTGCATCGCCGGGCCGTTGCGCGTCAACGGCAAGGGCTTGCTCAGGGCCGCGACACCGCTTTTGGGCAAGGGGTTGATGTTGATGATGCTGTCCTCGCCCTCCAGCTGGGTCAATACCGCTTCTGCGCTCTGGCTCTGCACCTGCCACGCCTGCACCAGCGGGAACAGGGTGCCGCGCAAGTCCATCACCAGCCACGCCACGCCGATCGGTTCAAACCCGTCGTACAGCGGCGTCATCACGCCGAAGAAGGGAAAGGCGAAATAGCCCGGCGCCTGTGGCTCCACCGCGACGGGTTCGGCGCGGTCCAGGGCCTGCTGCAACGCCCGCATCTCCTGCGCGGGCAAGGGGCGCGGCAGGGCTGCGGTGTCGGTGCTCATCAGCAGCTGGCCCCGGGTGTCGAGCAGATAGACCAGCGCGTACTGGTCGTATTCCACCAGCACCCGCAGGCGCTGGTGCAGCAGCGCTTCCTGGCGGAGATCGCTCTGCTGGCTGTGCAGCCATTCGGCCAGCACTTTGGAGAACAGCGGATCCTGCGAAAACGCCCCGGCATCGGCCATGCGGGCACGCCGCCAGTCGGCCACGCTCTTGCTTTGCACCTCGCCGACCAGGCGCATCCGGTCTTGCACCTGCAGGCGGTATTCATCGGAGCGACGCTCATAGACCCAGACCACGCTGCTCAAGGCCAGCAGCACCACCCCCAGCACCAGGAGCCAGTACCCGCGCTTTTGCTTTTGATAGGCAGCATTTTTTTCACGGTTCAAGGCATCCATGATCCACCATGCTTTCCCGGCACGAACACCCGTTCACGCTCTTTTCCATGGCGCCCGTTGCCAGCACCCCCTTCGCCAAGCAGGATGGAAAGATCGCGAACAGGCTCCTACGCCACCGGAGTGATTCTGAAAGTAACAAAAATTTAAAAATGGCTATTACATTACACAAATATCAAGTATTCCCAAGAATTGTTATTTTTTATGTCCCCTTTGCACCCCCGCCGCCGTGATGCCCTGGCCCTGCTGGCGGCCGGCGCCCTGCCTTGGACTGCGCAGGCCCAGGAACGGCGCGATGCGGTCCATATCAGCATATCCCTGGAGCCGGACAGCCTCGACCCCACCAGCGCACCGGCCGCAGCCAATGCCGAAGTGGTTCACTACAACCTGCTGGAAGGGCTGACCAAGATCGAGCAGAACGGCCAGACCCGCCCCCTGCTGGCCCAGGCATGGGACACCAGCGCCGACCAGCGTGTCTGGCGCTTTACCCTGCGCCCCGGCGTGCGCTTTCACGACGGGGCCGCGCTGGATGCCCAGACCGTGCGCTGGTGCTTCCTGCGAGCCCAGCAGGCCGATTCCGGCAACAAAGGCAAACCGGGGCTGTTCGACAACATCGCCGCCATCGACACGCCCGACGCGCAAACCCTGGTGCTGCACCTGCACCACCCCGATCCACACCTGCTGTTTCGCCTGGGGGATAGCTACGCCGTCATCCTGCACCCCCAATCCGCAGCCCAGGCGAGTACCGCGCCCGTAGGCACCGGCCCCTACCGCCTAGAACACTGGCAGCACGGCCAAAGCATCCGCCTGCGCCGCTTTGCCGGCTACTGGGGTGCCAGGCCCGCGCTGGAACAGGGCGTGTTCCATTTCAACGCAGGGCAGGACGTACAGGCGCTGGATACGCAGCGCATCGACATGTTCTTCAACTTCGCCTCCCGCCGGCTGGACAGCTTTCGCTCCAATGCGCAGTACCAGGTGCTGGTGGGCGCCTCCAGCGGCAAGGGGCTGCTGGCGCTGAACCACCGCCTGCCGCTGTTTCAGGACGTGCGCGTGCGCCAGGCGCTCACCCATGCGATCGACCGGGAGCGCTTTATCGCCACCGCCCTGCATGGCTACGGCAGCGTCATCGGCAGCCACTTCACCCCCAACGAAACGGGCTATATCCGGCTGGCTGGCACCTACCCCTACGACCCGGAACGCGCCCGCCAGCTCCTGCGCTCGGCGAACGTCCAGCTCCCCGTCAAGGTGCCGCTGGCACTGCCGCCCACGCCCTACGCGCAGATGGGCGGGCCGCTGATTGCCGACGATCTGGCCCAGGTGGGCATCCAGGTGCAATTGCAGCCCCTGAGCTGGCCGCAGTGGCTGGACGGCCCCTTCAAGGGGGAGTTCGGGATGACGCTCATCAACCACGTGGAGCCGCTGGATTACGGCATCTACGCCAAACCGGACTACTACTTCGGCTACGACAGCCCGCGTTACCGGAATTTGCTCGCCCAGTACCAGAACGCCCGCTCGGCGCGGCAGCGCCAGCTGCTGTTTGCCGACATCCAGCGCTTTCTGGCCGCCGACGCGGCCAACGTGTGGCTGTTCAACGCCAGCATCGGCACCGTCGTCCGCACCGGCTTGCAGGGCGTGTGGGTGGACTACCCCACCTTCGCGCACGACATTGCCGCCATGTACTGGAGGTGAGCGCTGCGGCGCCGGGGAAGGCTGCCCGGCGCCCAGCGCCTTTTGCGCCGCAGACCGATAATGGGCCGCTTTACTTTCCCGACTGCGTTATGCACCCTCACGCCGAAACGCTATGGCGCGGGCCGCGCTGGACACTGGCCATCTTGCTGGCCGTGCTGGGCATGCTGGGCCCCTTCTCGATCGACACCTACCTGCCCGCCTTCTCGGGCATTGCCGCCTCGCTGCAGACCTCGCCGGTGCACATGCAGCAAACGCTGTCGGCCTACCTGTTCGGCTTTGCCTTCATGAACCTGTTTCACGGGGCGCTGGCCGACAGCTTTGGCCGCCGCCCGGTGATTTTGTGGGGGCTGCTGGCCTTCACCCTGGCCAGCGCCGGCTGCGCCCTGGCGCAGAACGTGACGCAACTCATCGTTTGCCGGGCGCTGCAAGGGCTGTCCTGCGGCGCTGGCGTGGTGGTTTCACGGGCCATCGTGCGCGACATGTTCCCCCACACCCAGGCGCAGAAGGTGATGAGCCAGATCACCATCTTCTTCGGCCTGGCCCCGGCAATTGCCCCCATCCTGGGCGGCTGGCTGTTCGTCGCCCTGGGCTGGCACAGCATTTTCTGGCTGCTGACCGCCATCGGGGCGGCCCTGTGGACGGTCAATTTCAAAGTGCTGCCCGAGTCCCTGCACCCCAGCCAGCGCCAGCCGTTCAACGTGCGCCACCTGCTCAGTGGCTATTGGGAGCTGTGTACCGATCCGCGCTTTCTGCTGCTGGCGCTGGCCAGCGGGGTGCCGTTCAACGGCATGTTCCTGTACGTGCTCTCGGCCCCGGCATTCCTGGGCGAGCTGCTGCACCTGGAGCCGACGCAGTTCTTCTGGCTGTTCGTGCTGAACATCGGCGGCATCATGGGCGGCGCCTGGGTCAGCGGCCAGCTGGCCGGGAAAATCGCGCCGAAGAAGCAGATCCGCCACGGCCTGCTCATCATGCTGGTGATCTCGCTGGTCAACCTCGGGGCGAACCTGCTGCTGCCCCTGCATCCCGGCTGGGCCATGCTGCCGATTGCGATTTTTTCCTTCGGCTGGGCGCTGATGGTGCCGGTCGTCACCCTGCTGGTGCTGGATTTGTTCCCGCAGCGCCGGGGCATGGCCTCGTCCCTGCAGGCGGTGGTCGGCTCCACCGCCAACGGGCTGGTCGCCGGTCTGCTGGCGCCGCTGGTCATGCACTCGGCCATCGCGCTGGCCAGCGCCTCGCTGGGCTTGATGCTGATCGGCCTGGTTTCCTGGATCGTGTTGCACCAGCGCTGGCCGGAGATCGGGCGGGACAATTAAAAGAGTAGCTGCTTTCGCTTGTATTCATTGATCTTCAAAGATAAAACACTTTGAAATCAAACAATAACAAGCGCAAGCAGCTATTGATTTTATTTATACCTGCTGCTGGCCGTATCCCCTAAGAACCTGTTTACGATCTCAGCGCGAAGGGGTGCGGGATGCGGATCGGGATGGGCTGCAAGGCGCAAACCGCAGCGATAGCCGGAGCTATCGCGAGGATTTGCAACGCCGCAGAGCGCCCGAGGCCGCGACTGCACACCCGCGTGGAGATCGTAAACAGGTTCTAACAGCCAGGCAGCAAAACAGCACCGTTACCCGGCCAGCTTTCCCGCCACTTCCACCAGCCGTTTCGCCTGGTGCCCGATCGAAGCCTGCACCTCCGACGTGAATTCCGCTCCCTGGGTATGGCTGTACCCATAGGGATTGCCGCCGGTTTTGAAGATCGCCGGGTCGGTAAACCCCGGGGCCACGATGATGCTGCCCCAGTGCATGGCGGAGTAATAGAAGGTCAGCAGCGTCGACTCCTGCCCGCCATGCGCGTTTTGCGCCGAGGTCATGGCCGACACTGCCTTGTTCGCCAGACCGCCCTTGGCCCAGAAACCGCCCAGCGTGTCGATGAAGGCCCGCATCTGGCTGGCCATGCCGCCAAAGCGCGTGGGGGCGCTGAACAGATAGGCGTCGGCCCATTCCATATCGGCCACGGTGGCGGTGGGGATATGGGCCATGGCGTCCGCCTGGGCCTTCCAGGCCGCTTGCCCCTCCACCACGGCAGCAGGGACGGTTTCCGCGACTTTCAAGAGCCGCACTTCCGCGCCTGCAGCCTTGGCCGCTTCGGCAGCGATGCTGGCCATTTGGTAGTTGGTGCCATAGGTGGAGTAATAGACCACTGCAAGTTTGACGCTCATGAGAACCTCCTGGGGTGAAAAAACCCGGTCATCATCGCCCGGCCTGTGCGGCAGGGCAAGCCGGACTGCCCAGCAACCGGGCCACGCGCTGGCGCAGCAGGGGCAGCAGCTCCGCCTCCAGCCAGGGGTGGCGTTGGAGCCAGCCGTTGTTGCGCGGGCTGGGGTGGGGCAGGACGATGGTGCTGGGCAGTTCGGCCAAATCCTTGCCGCGCAATCCTTCGACGGCCCGGGTGATGTTGCGCGGCGCCCGGGGCAGATGCCAGGCCAGGGCGTACTGGCCCAGGACGATGGTCAGCGCCACCTGCGGCATCCGCTCCAGCAGCGGCTGGCGCCAGGTGGAGGCACATTCGGGGCGCGGCGGCAGATCGCCCGATGGGCCGGTGCCGGGGTAGCAAAAACCCATGGGCACCAGCGCCACCTGGTGCGGGTCGTAGAACTGCGCAGGCGTCAGGCCCAACCAGGCACGCAGGCGCCGGCCGCTGGCATCGTCGAACGGAATCCCGCTGGCGTGAACTTTGCGCCCCGGCGCCTGCCCGGCAATCAGGATGCGGGCGCTGCGGCCCGCCTGCAGCACCGGGCGCGGGCCCAGCGGCAGGTGTGCGGCGCACAGGGTGCAGGAGCGCACGCGGCCCAGCAGGGTGTCCAGGCCTTGCTCTGGAGGGGTGAAATAAAACGCATCCATGGCCCCAGTGTAGGAAGCACCCGGCGTGCCGCCACAGGCGCTAGGATGGCAGCCCTATGGCAAACACTGCTTCTTCCTTGCACCAACCGCTGGCCGAGCGCCTGCGCCCGCATTCCCTGGCCGAGGTCATCGGCCAGCAGCATGTGCTGGGGCCGGGAATGCCGCTGCGCCTGGCGTTCGAGTCCGGGCAGCCGCACAGCTGCATCCTGTGGGGGCCGCCCGGCGTGGGCAAGACGACGATTGCCCGGCTGATGGCGCAGGCTTTCGACGCCCAGTTCATCGCCATCAGCGCGGTACTGGGCGGCGTCAAGGACATCCGCGAAGCCGTGGAACAGGCCCAGGCCGCCGCCAGGGGCCTGATGCCGCAGCGCACGATCGTCTTCGTCGACGAAGTGCACCGTTTCAACAAAAGCCAGCAGGATGCCTTTTTGCCCCATGTGGAAAGCGGTTTGTTCACCTTTGTCGGGGCGACGACGGAAAACCCGTCGTTCGAGGTCAATTCCGCCTTGCTCTCGCGCTCGGTGGTCTACGTCCTGCAGGCCTTGACGGCGCAGGATCTGGAGCAGATCGTCGCCAAGGCGCAGGCCGTGCAGGCGCTGCCGGCAATCGACCAGGAGGCCGTGCAGACGCTGGTGGCGTATGCCGATGGCGATGCCCGGCGGCTGCTCAATACGCTGGAAACCCTGGCGACCAGCGCCCGGCAAGCGGGCATCGCGGAAATCACCACGGCCTGGCTGCAGCAGGTGCTGGGCCAGCAGCTGCGCCGCTACGACAAGGGTGGCGAGCAGTTCTACGACACCATCAGCGCCCTGCACAAAAGCGTGCGCGGCTCCGACCCGGACGCGGCGCTGTACTGGCTGGTGCGGATGCTGGATGGCGGGGCCGATCCCAAATACCTGGCCCGGCGCATCGTGCGCATGGCCTGGGAGGACATCGGCCTGGCCGACCCCCGGGCCCTGCAAATCACCAACGAGGCGGCGCAGACCTACGAGCGCCTGGGCAGCCCCGAGGGCGAGCTGGCCCTGGCGCAGGCCGTGCTGTACCTGGCTGCGGCCCCCAAGAGCAATGCCGGCTATGTGGCCTACAAACGCGCCCGCGCCCTGGTGCAAAGCGATGGCAGCCGTCCGGTGCCGCTGCATTTGCGCAATGCGCCGACCAGGCTGATGCAGCAACTGGACTACGGCAAGGGCTACCGCTACGCGCACGACGAGCCCGATGGCTTTGCCGCCGGGGAAAATTACTTCCCCGAGGGGCTGGAGCGGCCCGTGCTGTACGAACCCGTGCCGCGCGGGCTGGAAATCAGGATTGGCGAGAAGCTGCAGGCGCTGCGCCAGCGCAATGCCCAGACGCAGCAAGACCTTGCGCAAGAGTGAAAGCAGGGAGGGAGGGCTTCGCGCTTTGGCATGGCTTGCGTGCCTCGTTGCGATGAAACAACAAGTAATGAAAAAACATCAACTTTTTCGCATCAACTTTCTAAGTTTTTGATTTCTAGAAAAAAACTCCCCAAAACCCACTTCTTTCCAACCCGCTTTTCCACGTTGTCCTAGGGTTATGCCTAGGCAGCTCCCCGGGGGAGGCACCGCTGTCGTGGAAAATTGCGGCACTTGGCGGGCCCGCACATCGTGCGGGCCTGGCTTTATATCCGGGCCGTTGGCGCCGGCGCAGGTTGTTCATGGCGCTGGCACGGCGGTGCAAACGTGACTGGTGTGCTTCATGCGTGAAGGGCACGCCGGGTTCAATGTCTTACGCAATCCATCCGAAGGAGCGTTCATGCTGTTTGGCAAGCTGTTGCCGCGCGAAGGCAATTTTTTCGAAATGTTCAACCAGCATGCCCAGCGCATCGTGGAAGCGGCACAAGCCTTCTCTGAATTGGTTGCCAATTACGCCGACGTGGCGCTGCGCGAAAAATTCAACCAGGCCGTCGACGAGGCCGAGCAGGCGGCCGACCGCGTCACCGACGAGGTCAACCGCACCCTGCACCAGACCTTCATCACCCCCCTGGACCGCGAGCACATCCACACCCTGATCGACACCATGGACGACGTGGCCGACCTGATCCAGGACTGCGCCGACACCATGTTCCTGTACGACGTGCGCGTCATGACCCCCGAGGTGGTGCAACTGACCGAACTGAACGTGCGCTGCTGCGAAATCGTGCGCGACGTGGTCAAGCTGCTCGACCGGGTGAGCGATGCCAAAACCGCCGAGGCCGCGCTCAAGCTGTGCAACCAGATCGACACCTTCGAATCCGATGCCGACCGCGTGCTGCGCTCGGCCGTGAGCAAGCTGTTCCGCGAGGAGCAGGACATGCGCGAACTGCTCAAGCTCAAGGTGCTCTACGAGCTGATGGAATCGGTCACCGACAAATGCGAAGACGTCGCCAAGGTCGTCGAAGGCATCGTGCTGGAAAACTCGTAAACCTTTCCCTTTTCAAGCAAAGAAACTCCTGACATGGAACCCGTACAAGCTGCCCTGTGGGTGGTGATCCTGCTGGTGGCAATGGCCTTGGTGTTTGACTTCATGAACGGGTTTCATGACGCCGCCAACTCGATTGCCACGGTTGTCTCCACCGGCGTGCTCAAACCGACCCATGCGGTGCTTTTTGCCGCATTTTTCAACGTTGCTGCGGTGTTCGTGTTTCACCTCAGCGTTGCCGCCACCGTCGGCAAGGGGATCATCGAGGCCGACATGGTCGGCACCCACGTCGTCTTTGGCGCCTTGGTCGGCGCCATCGTGTGGAACGTCATCACCTGGTACTACGGCATCCCGTCCAGCTCCTCGCACGCCCTGATCGGCGGCCTGGTCGGCGCCGGGCTGGCCAAAGGCGGCTTCAGCGCGTTGATCGCCAGCGGGATCCTGAAGACCGTGGCATTCATCGTCATCTCGCCGCTGCTGGGCTATCTGTTCGGCTCGCTGATGATGGTCGCCGTCGCCTGGATCTTCCGCCGCGCCAGGCCGGGGCGGGTCGACGGCCTGTTCCGCAAGCTGCAGCTCGTTTCGGCCGGCGCCTACTCCCTGGGCCACGGCGGCAACGATGCGCAAAAGACCATCGGCATCATCTGGCTGCTGCTGATCGCCACGGGCTATGCCTCGGGCAGCGACAGCGTGCCGCCCACCTGGGTCATCATCAGCTGCTACGCCGCCATTGGCTGCGGCACCATGTTCGGCGGCTGGCGCATCGTCAAGACCATGGGGCAGAAAATCACCAAGCTCAAACCCGTGGGCGGCTTCTGCGCCGAATCGGGCGGGGCCATCACCCTGTTCGCCGCCACCGTCATGGGGGTGCCGGTATCGACGACGCACACCATTACCGGGGCCATCGTCGGGGTGGGCTCCACCCAGCGGGCCAGCGCCGTGCGCTGGGGCGTGGCGGGCAACATCATCTGGGCCTGGATTCTGACGATTCCGGCCAGCGCCCTCGTCGCTGCCGTGGCCTACTGGGTCAGCCTGCAACTCTATTAAAAAAGAAGCTTTCTCCGCCTGCCACACAAGGGTTTCAGACTGTTTTCACCCTGAAACCCTTGTGAATGAAGCGGAAACAGCTCTCTTTTCATGACCAGTCCCGCTTTCTTATTTTCTGTATAATCACGCGCTTTCGGCGTGTCGCTGGCCGGGTGGCCATGTCGCGTGTCTCAAACGTCGTGAAAATCAACTGCAGTGCAACTGCAACCACCCGAAGGAATAACCATGGTCGTCATTCGACTCTCCCGCAGCGGCTCCAAGGCCCGCCCGTTCTTCAACATCGTTGCTGCCGACAAGCGCGTGCGCCGCGACGGCGCTTTCATCGAGCGTCTGGGCTTCTACAACCCCAACGCCCGTGGCGCTGAAGAAGGCCTGCGTCTGGCACTGGATCGCGTGGCCTACTGGAAGAGCGTCGGTGCCCAGGCATCGGACACTGCCGAGCGTCTGATCAAGCAAGCTGCTGCCAAGGTCGCTGCCTAAACTGCGCTCCTGCCGCAAGCCGGGCTCCGTTAGCATGTCTGACGGAGCCTTTTTTATGGATTCAATTTTGACGACTATGCCCGAGCTGCCCCTGTTGCCTGCCACCGACCTGCCCAGCGATGCCATTGAAGTCGGCCGCATTGCCGATGCCTGGGGCATCAAAGGCTGGTTCAAAGTCATCGCCTTCAGCGCCGATCCGCAGGCGCTGATGGCGGCCCCGCAATGGTTTTTGCAGCCGGCAGAAAAAGGCGCAAAAACCTTCACCGGCACAGTCACCCTGCCCGTCAAGCAAATCCGCTGGCATGGCGACGGGCTGGTGGCCACCAGCCCCGAGGTGGCCAGCCGCGACCAGGCCGAAGCGCTGCGCGGCGCCCGCATCTTCGTGGCCCGCGAACATTTTCCCCAGGCCGAGGACGGCGAGTATTACTGGGTCGATTTATTGGGTTTGCAGGTGCGCAACCGCGAAGGCCTCGCCCTGGGCGTCGTGAAAGACTTGCTGGCCACCGGCCCGCAAACCGTGCTGGTGCTGGAACAGGAAATGGACGGCAAGCCCGTGGAGCGCATGATTCCCTTCGTCGATGCCTACATCGACAGCGTCGATCTGCCCGGCAAGACCATCGTGGCCGACTGGCAGCCGGATTACTGATTGCGGACGACGAACACCCTGCCCGGCCATGCGCTTTGACATCCTGACCCTGTTCCCGCAGATGTTCGCCCCGTTCCTGGACAACGGGGTGACGCGCCGCGCCTTCGCCAGCGGCCAGGTACAGGTGCGGCTGTGGAACCCGCGCGACTTTGCCGAAGGCAACTACCGCCGCGTCGATGACCGCCCCTTCGGCGGCGGCCCCGGCATGGTCATGCTGGCCGAACCCTTGCAGCGCTGCCTGGATGCCGCCCGGCAGGATCGGGCGCAAGCGGGCGAGACGACTGCCGCCCCGGTGGTGCTGTTCTCCCCCATCGGCGAGGTGCTGCACCACGATGCCGTGGCCCGGTGGGCCGAAAGTGCCGGGGCGATCTTGCTGTGCGGGCGCTACGAAGGCATGGACCAGCGCTTTATCGACGCCAACGTCACGCACCAGATCAGCCTGGGCGATTTCATCCTCTCCGGCGGCGAACTGGCGGCGCTGGTGCTGCTGGACGCGGTCACGCGCCTGCAGCCCGGGGTTTTGCACGATGCCGGCAGCTTTCAGCAGGACAGTTTCAACCCGGCGCTCGACGGCCTGCTGGACTGCCCGCACTACACCCGCCCCGAAGTCTGGCAGGGCCAGGGCGTGCCGGCGCCGCTGCTGTCCGGCCACCATGCGCAGATCGAGCGCTGGCGGCGCGAGCAAAGCCTGCTGCTGACGGCCCGCCAGCGCCCGCAACTGCTGCAGCAGGCCCGCAGCCAGGGGCGCTTGACGGCGCAGGACGAGGCGTTTCTGCGCACCCAGGCGGCCAGCCCGCCCCCGACTTCCGGGTAGTTGCCGACAAAATCCTGCGCGGTTATAATCGCGGGTTCTTTGATCCTCTATCCGGCCGCTGGATTCTTGATTTGTATCGCTCCAGCCTATGGCGTCAATCCCGACGCTTGCCAATTTCGGCGCGGTTACGATCAATGTGGATGAACCATGAATCTGCTGCAAACCCTTGAGCAAGAAGAAATTGCTCGTTTGAACAAAGAAATCCCCGACTTCAACCCCGGCGACACCGTGATCGTCAGCGTGAACGTGGTCGAAGGCAGCCGCAAGCGCGTCCAGGCCTACGAAGGCGTGGTGATCGCCAAGCGCAACCGTGGCCTGAACAGCGGCTTCATCGTGCGCAAGATCTCCAACGGCGAAGGCGTGGAACGTACCTTCCAGACCTACTCGCCCCTGATCGCCAAGATCGAAGTCAAACGCCGTGGCGACGTGCGCCGCGCCAAGCTGTACTACCTGCGCGGCCTGACCGGCAAGAAAGCCCGTATCAAGGAAAAGCTGCCCCAGCGCAAGGCCGCCGTGGCTGCTCCGGCCGCTGCCGAGTAAGCGCACAACCGCCCTGCCGGATACGGCAGGGCGCAACCGGCCAAAAGCCGCTACAGTTTTGCTGTGGCGGCTTTTTTGTTTTAGTGCATGTCTTCTTCGTCCCAACGCTTTCAGCGCCCGGTGGGCATCCCCTCGTTCGATCCCCGGCAAGTGCCGGTGTACGGGCGTGATGTCCATTTGCCGGCCGTGCCGGTGCAGGCCCAAACCGTGCAGGCCGTGCGCCAGCGCTTTGCCCGGCCTCCCGCCTGGCAGCCCGAGCTGCGCGGCGAGCCGGCCTTTACCCAACGCCCCATGGCCGCTGCGGCGGTGCTTTTGCCTCTGGTGCAGCGGCAGGAGGGACTGACCATGCTGCTGACCCAGCGCAGCGAGCAGCTCTCCAGCCATTCCGGCCAGATCGCCTTCCCCGGTGGACGCACCGACCCTGAAGACCCGGATGCGGTGGCCACCGCCTTGCGCGAAGCCTGGGAGGAAGTCGGCCTGGCTCCGCAGCATGCCCAGGTGCTGGGCAGCTTGCCGGTGTATACCACCGGCTCGGCGTACAACGTCACCCCGGTGGTGGCGCTGGTGCCGCCGCAGCCGCTGGCGCCCAATCCGCAGGAAGTCGCCCAGGTGTTCGAAGTGCCGCTGGCCTTCATCCTGGACCCGGCCAACCACCAGCGCCATCGCCTGTTCTGGCAGGGGCGCGAGCGCGAATGGTTTGCCATGCCCTACCACGACCCCCAGGGGGCAGAGCACTTCATCTGGGGCGCAACGGCGGGCATGTTGCGCAACTTCTACCGGTTCATGGCGGCATAAGAACCTGTTCAAAGTCTTTTAAGCAGTAGCGCCAAGAACGCCAAGTGGATGAACTGCAGGCTGGTGTTGAGTAGTCTCTCGCAGTTCTTCCACAACCGCCTATTCTTCTCCAGCCAAGCGAAGCTGCGCTCAACCACC
>CABIIJ010000059.1 GCA_902175065.1 uncultured Comamonas sp.
CCGCAGGCCAGGCTGGTGGCCTGGTCAAGGTACGCAACGACGAGTGCGGTTTTTTGCTGCCTTGCCCGAAGGGTTGCCCCGCCAAGACAGCATCTGCTGCGTTGCAAATCCTCGCCGCCCCACCAGGGCGACTGCGGTTTACGCCTTGCATCTGCCGCCTTGGCGGGGCAACGGACACCATGAAAAGACATTGAACACACTCTAAGGAATACCGCCATGACCGAACCCCTTCTCGCCCCCGGCAGCGCCGCTTCGGCCTGGGCCACCCTGCCCACGGTGCAGTGGGCGCTGCTGCTGGCCCTGGCCGCGCTGGCCGGGTACGCCTGCCAGCGCAAGCTGGGCCTGCCCAAGGTGCTGGGCTATGCGGCGGTCGGCACGCTGGCCGGGCTGTTCGGCTTCGGCGCGGCGCTGTGGCCGCTGCACGGGTCGGCGCTGCTCCTGCTGGAGCTGGGCGTGGCCGCCGTGCTGTTCGAGTGCGGCGCCCGCATCAACGTGCGCTGGTTTCTGCACAACCCCATGGTGCTGGTGCAAAGCGTGCTGGAGGCAACGCTGACCTACGCCGCCGCGTTCTACGGCCTGCAGGCCGTGGGGGTGGAGGCCCGCAGCGCCGGGCCGCTGGGGCTGATCGCCATGGCGGCCTCGCCCGTGCTGCTGTCGCGCGTGGTGGCCGACACCCGCGCCGCCGGGCCGGTGACCGACCGGGCGCTGACCCTCTCCACCCTCTCCACCCTGTATGCGCTGGTCCTGAGCGCCGCCAAGGCGCACATTTTTGCCAACCCGCAGCAATCGCTGTGGCACGACATCACCCCGGTGCTCCAGGTGCTGCTCACTTCCGCCGCCGTGGCGGCGGGGCTGTTCGCCCTCCTGCACCTGGTGCTGCGCTGGATGAGTCCCCTGAGCCAGAACACCGCCATCGTGCTGCTGGCCCTGGTGGCGGCGGCCAGCGCGGGGGCCAGCGGCCTGGGCGGCTCGGCCCCGCTGGCGGCGCTGCTGGCGGGCATGGCGCTGAAATACGCCAGCCCCCGGCCCCTGCCCTGGGCCAAGGCGCTGGGCAGCATTGCCACCTTGCTGGGCGTGGTGATGTTCGTGCTGGTGGCCACGGTGGCAGCGCAGGCCCCCTGGACAGAGGGCATCACCCTGGCGGTGCTGGCGCTGATCGTGCTGCGCCTGGCGGCCAAGTCCGTCGGCGTGGGCCTGGGTCACCTGGGCAGCAGCACCAGCTGGCGGCAGGCGCTGTGGACGGCGTGTGCCATGGCGCCTTTGTCGGCCGTCGCCCTCTTGATGACGGCGCCCTTTGCGCTGATCGAGGACGGCAAGACCATCGTTGGCATTGCGCTGCCAGCGATTCTTTTGATGGAATTGATCGGGGCCATCGGCGCCACCTGGGCGCTGCGCCGCGCCGGCGAGGCCCGCGACACCCTGGGAGTACGCCATGACGCTTGAAGCCTTTGCCCCCTCCAGCCCCCTGACCCTGGGGGTGGAGCTGGAGCTGCAGCTCCTCAACACCCACGATTACGACCTGACCCCCTACGCCGCCGACATGCTGCGCCTGATGCGCCAGCACGAACTGCCCGGCACCGTGGTGCCGGAGATGACGCGCAGCATGATCGAAATCTCCACCGGCATCTGCCAGGATGCCGACGACGTGCTGGCCCAGCTCACCCCCATCCGCAATGCGCTGGTGGCCAGCGCCGACAAGCTCAACATTGCGGTGGCCGGGGGCGGCACCCACCCGTTCCAGCAGTGGCACGAGCAGCGCATTTACGAAAAAGAGCGCTTCCACCAGCTCTCGCAGCTCTACGGCTACCTGACCAAGCAGTTCACGATTTTTGGCCAGCACGTGCACATCGGCTGCCCCGATGCCGACGCCGCCCTGCTGATGCTGCACCGCATGAGCCGCTACATCCCGCACTGCATTGCGCTGTCGGCCTCCAGCCCGTTCGTGCAGGGGCAGGACACGGCCTTCGATTCGGCCCGGCTCAACTCGGTGTTCGCCTTTCCCCTGTCCGGGCGGGCGCCGTGCGTGCTCACCTGGGCCGAGTTCGCGCAGTATTTCGACAAGATGACGGCCACCGGCGTCGTCCAGGGCATGAAGGATTTCTACTGGGACATCCGCCCCAAGCCGGAATTCGGCACCATCGAAATCCGCGTGTTCGACACCCCCCTGAGCATCGAACGCGCCGCCGCCCTGGCCGGTTACGTGCAGGCGCTGGCCGCGTGGTTCCTGGACACCCAGCCGTTCACCCCCACCGAGGACGACTACCTCGTCTACACCTTCAACCGCTTCCAGGCCTGCCGCTTCGGGCTGGAAGGGGTGTACGTCGACCCCGCCACCTGCGAGCACCTGCCGCTGGCCGAACACATCCTGCGCACCATGGACACCATCGCCCCCTACGCCGGCAGCGCCTGCACCCTGCTGCGCGACAGCGTCACCCGGCGCCACAACGACGCCTGCTGGCTGCGCGAGCGCCACGCCGGCGAACCGCTGCTGGGCGAGGTCACGCGCCAGGCGGCGCTGCGCTTTCGCGGGGCGGCGGCGTAGGCCGCAGGAACGGTATACAGTAGGCGGACAGCACGCCAGGCGTAAAAAACATAGCTTCTTCCGCTTGGTTTTGAACGATTTCAATATGATTCAAACCTGAAAACGTTTATTCATCAGCGGAAAAAGCTATTCTTATGAAGCAATCCTTGGGCGAATTCGATCTCATCCAGCGCTTCTTCCAGCGCCCCGCGCACCGCAGCCCCCTGGGCGTGGGCGACGACTGCGCCCTGCTGGCCCCGCGCCCGGGAATGCAGCTGGCCGTCTCCAGCGACATGCTGGTGCAGGGCCGCCACTTCCTGCCCGATGCCGACCCCCGGCTGCTGGGCCACAAGGCGCTGGCCGTCAACCTGTCCGACCTGGCCGCCTGCGGGGCGCAGCCGCTGGCCTTCACCCTGGCGCTGGCCCTGCCGCACGGCGATGCCGACTGGTGCCAGGCCTTCAGCACCGGGCTGCTGGCCCTGGCCGACGCGCACGGCTGCGAGCTGGTCGGGGGCGACACCACGCAGGGGCCGCTCAACATCTGCATCACCGTCTTCGGCGAAGTGCCCGCCGGGCAGGCCATCCTGCGCAGCGGCGCCCGGGTGGGCGACGACATCTGGGTCAGCGGCAGCCTGGGCGATGCCCGCCTGGCGCTCGATGCCCTGCTACGCCAGCACATGCTGCCCGCCCCGGTGCTGGCCCAGGCCCGCCAGCGCCTGGAAGCGCCCACGCCGCGCGTGGCCCTGGGGCAGGCGCTGCGCGGCATCGCCACCAGCGCCCTGGACGTGAGCGACGGCCTGCTGGGCGACCTCGGCCACATCCTGCAGGCCAGCGGCGTCGGGGCCAGCATCGACATCCGCGCCACGCGCCAGTTGCTGGCCGCCAGCCAGCACCCCCTGATGCGGGCCGTGGCCAGCAGCCGCATCGACGCCTGCACCCTGGCCGGGGGCGACGATTACGAGCTGTGCTTCACCGCCCCCGGCAGCCAGCGGGCCGCCGTGCAAGCCGCAGGCCAGGCCTGCGCCACCGCTGTCACCCGCATCGGCAACATCGAGGCGCTGCCCGGCCTGCGCATCTTCGGCCCGCAGGGCGAGCGCCTGCAGCAACGCTGGCCGGGCTTCGACCACTTTGCCTGACAGAAAAAGAAAACCATGCCTTTCCACCATCCCCCTTCCGTGCAGGACGTAGAGCCGAAACGCTTCACGCCCCGGCCCGGCCCGGCCGAGGCCAATACGCCCCACGACAGCGCTCCGCCCCGCGCCCCGGTGCGCCCCACCCTGGCCTTCATGCTGCGCCACCCGGCGCACTGGCTGGGCCTGGGCTTTGGCAGCGGCCTCTCGCCCATCGCCCCCGGCACGGCGGGCACGCTGTGGGCCTGGGGCGTGTTCGTGCTGCTGCAACAGGTATTCAGCCCCTGGCAGCTGGGCGTGCTCATCGCCCTGTCCATCCCGGTCGGCTGGTGGGCCTGCACCGTCACCGCCCGCAACCTGGGGCGGGACGATCCCGGCTGTGTCGTCTGGGACGAAGTGGTCGCCATGTGGCTGGTGCTGTGGCTGCTGGCCCCGGCAAGCTGGCAGGGCCAGCTCCTGGCGTTTGCGCTGTTTCGCCTGTTCGACGCGGCCAAGCCCCAGCCCATGCGCTGGGCCGACCGGTACTTCAAGGGCAGCGGCTGGCGCGGCGGCTGGGGCATCATGTTCGACGACCTGCTGGCCGCCTTCTGCACCCTGCTGGTGCTGGCCGGAGGCCGCCATTTCGGCATGTGGTAGCCATGCAGCACGACCTGAACGCCATCGTCACGGCCCTGGGCCGGCAGTTGCAGCAGCGCGGCTGGATGCTGGCCAGCGCGGAAAGCTGCACCGGCGGGCTGATTGCCGCAGCATGTACCGACATCGCCGGCTCCAGCACCTGGTTCGAGCGCGGTTTCGTCACCTATTCCAATACCGCCAAGACGGAGCTGCTGGGCGTGCCCGCCGACCTCATTGCCACCCATGGCGCGGTGAGCGAGCCGGTCGTCCGCGCCATGGCCCAGGGGGCAGCACAGCGTGCCGGGGTGCAGGTGGCCGTGGCCAGTACCGGTATTGCCGGGCCGGGCGGCGGCAGCAGCGCCAAGCCGGTGGGCACCGTCTGGCTGGGCTGGAGCGTGGCCGGGGCAGTCGCCAGCACCTGTTACCACTTTGCCGGTGACCGGCCGGACGTGCGGGCGCAGGCCGTTTGCCAGAGTTTATTTCATCTATTGAAATTGATTTCTGCTAAATGAAACCATACGCAGCGTAACTTTTTCCACCCTGCCACACTGCCCCGGTGCGCCCAGGCATTCCGACTGCGCATTGCCAGGAGACCGTGATGGCCCAAAAGAAATTTCCCCTCAACCCGGCCCACCCCGAGCGCACCTGCTGGGGTTGCGACCGTTACTGCGCCGCCGATGCCATGCTCTGCGGCAACGGCTCGGAGCGCAGCCAGCATCCGGCGGAGTTGTTCGGCCCCGATTGGGCCGACAGCCTGGACGACGGCGGCCCCATGCCCACCCGCCCGCGCAGCCTGCACCGCACTGCGCCGCCGGATGAGGCGGTTAAAAACAGGTTCTAAGCCAGCACCGGCACAGGGTCTGCGGCGGCTGCCTGCTCGGCCGCCAGGCGGAAGGTATCGGCCAAGTCCGCCAAGTTGCTGGCCTGCTGCTGCAAGGCGCTGGAAGCCGCCGAGGTTTCTTCCACCAGCGCGGCGTTTTGCTGGGTCACCCCATCCAGATGCCCCACGGCCTGATTGATTTGTGCCAGTCCCGTGGCTTGCTCGCGGCTGGCGGTGGCAATTTCATCGACGATGCCGGCCACCCGCTGGATGCCGCCCAGGATGTTCTGCATGGCCGTCCCGGCCTGGGCCGCCTGCTGGTTGCCGGTTTCGGCTTTCGAGACGGCATCCGTAATCAGCCGCTGCACTTCGCGGGCCGCTTCGGCACTGCGCTGGGCCAGGGAGCGCACCTCGCCGGCCACCACCGCAAAGCCCCGGCCCTGTTCGCCCGCACGGGCGGCTTCCACGGCGGCATTGAGCGCCAGGATGTTGGTCTGGAAGGCGATGCCGTCGATCACGCCGATGATGTCCACGATTTTGTGTGCCGACTGGTCGATGGCGGCCATGGTCTGCACCATTTCCCCCACGATATCCCCGCCGGCCTGCACGGCACGGCGGGCCTCTCCGGCCAACTGGCTGGCCTGCACCGCGTTGTCAGCGTTGTGCTGCACCGTGCTGGCCAGTTCCTCCGTTGCCGAGGCGGTTTCCTCCAGGGCGCTGGCCTGCTGCTCCGTGCGGCCGGACAGGTCCTGCGCCCCGGCGGCCACTTGCGAAGAGGCGCCGGCAATCGCCACCGTACCGGCCTTCACCCGGCCTACCGTCTGGGCCAGACTGGTACGCATACGCTCCATATGCAGCAGCATGGAGCCGATTTCATCGGTGCCATCGTGGGAGACGGTGCGGGACAAGTCGCTGTCGGCAATATGCTTCAACGCCTGGCCTGCCGTCTGGAAACCCTTTTTCAAACGCTGCAGCAGCGCCAGGGCCAGCAACAGGGAAGGCAGCAGCAGCAACAGGGCAGCACCACCGAACACCCAGAGTGCCCACTGGTAGCGTTCTTCGGACTGGCTGTAATACGCATGGGCCTGCATCAACTGGTGGGTGCGCAACATCTCCATCGCCATGACGACATTGGCGCCTTCATTGCGGGCCGCGATCAGGAAGTCGTTCATGACCTGGGCGCTGAAGTTGCCGTTTTCCAGGGCCTCTACGGCATTCTTCACCTTTGGCCGCCAGGCCGCGCGGGCCTGTGCGGCGCCATCGAGCAACGCCAGCTCCTCAGCATCCTGGGTGTCTGCCACCAAGCTTTTGTGGATTTCACCGGCGCTGGCCTGGTTGTTGGCAATCGCGTCCAGATGCTCGCGCAGGTCATGGTCATGCACGGCAGCCAGACTGCCTTCAGGATCATGCTGGAAGGCCAGAAGCACCTGCATACGGGTATCGGCTTGCAGCGAGACGATCTGCTCGGACATCTGCGAGCGCACCATCGCGCCCTGATACAGGTTCTGCATTCCATCCCGCGCCAGGGCCAGTCCCGACAGGCCGATCCCGGCCATGACCAGGACACACAGCACAAAAGCCCCCAGCACCACCATGAAACGGTGGGTGATACGCAAATGGTTCCAAAAATTTTTCATAAGCCACCCTCTAGCAAGACCAATGGTTTTTGTAACAACCAGTAGGTCGGGGAGCTTACGCTGTCCGATGACAAGTCGGAAAAATACTTGAGTTGAAAGCTTTGCTTCAACGCAAGGCAGCACCCAAGAAAAAAACTGCCACCCCCTTCTTTGCAAGGGGGGACAGCCTTTTCATCGCCCCGCTTCGGGGCAGCACTCAGCGCAAAGCTGGCACATGGCGGTGCTGCGTGGCTGCCTGCCCCTCCAGACGGAAGGTATCGGCCATCGCCGCCAGATTGCCGGCCTGCTGCTGCAAGGCGCTGGCCGCTGCCGAAGATTGCTCGACCAGGGCGGCATTTTGCTGGGTCACGCCGTCCAGGTGGCTGACGGCCTGGTTGATCTGCGCCAGGCCGGACGCCTGTTCGCGGCTGGCCAGGGCAATCTCGTCGACGATGTGCGCAACCGACTGGATGCCGCCAATGATCTCCTGCATGGCCGTGCCGGCCTGGGCCGCCTGGGCATTGCCCGCACCGGCCTTGGCGACGGCATCGTTGATCAAGGTCTGCACTTCACGTGCTGCCCCGGCACTGCGCTGGGCCAGGCTGCGCACTTCACCGGCCACCACCGCAAAGCCCCGGCCCTGTTCGCCCGCACGGGCGGCTTCCACGGCGGCGTTCAGCGCCAGGATGTTGGTCTGGAAGGCAATGCCGTCGATCACGCTGATGATGTCGACAATTTTCTTGGCGGACTGGTCGATCTCCGCCATGGTCTGCACCATCTGCGTGACGATGTCGCCGCCGCTTTGCGCCACGCGCCGGGCCTCGCCCGCAAGCTGGTTGGCCTGTACGGCGTTGTCGGCGTTTTGCTGGACGGTGCTGGCCAGTTCTTCCGTTGCCGAGGCGGTTTCCTCCAGGGCACTGGCCTGCTGCTCGGTGCGCGAGGACAAATCCAGCGTGCCTGCGGCCACTTCCGACGAGGCTCCGGCAATGGCGCTGGTGCCGACCTTGACCTGCCCCACGATGTGGGAGAGGTTGCCGCGCATGGTTTCCATATGCAGCAACATGCAGCCGATTTCATCCGTACCGTCATGGCGCACAGGGTGGGACAAATCGCTTTGGGCCATATGCTTGAGCGCAGTGCTGGCCGTCGTGAAGCCCAGGGAGAGGCGCGAGAGCAGCCACAAGGCCAGCAGTACCGAAGGCACTACCAGCAGCAGCCCCGCGCCCACGAATACCCACAGGGCCAGCTGGTAGCGCTCGTCCGCAGCCTTGTAGGCCGCATCGCCCACCTCCAACTGGTAGGCACGCAGGGCCGCCGTGGTCTGGTACACCGCTTCGCCCTGGTTGCGGCCTGCGGCCAGGAAAGCGGCCATCGTGGCGGTGCTGTAGTCATTGCTGCGGATGGCTTCTATGGCCTTGGCCAGCTCTGGCCGCCAGGCGGCGCGGGCTTCGAGCACGGCCTTGAGCAAAGCCTGTTCCTTGGGGTCGGTCAGGCCCTCCTCGATCTTTTTGTGGATGGCATTGGCCTTGGCTTGGTTGGCCGCAATGGCGTCCAGGTGCGCCTCCACCGGGTGGTCGTGGATGCTGGCCAGTTCGCCGTTATGGTCATGCTGGAACGCCAGCAACACCTGCAAGCGGTTGTTCAGCGTTTGCTCGATCGACTCCCCCGCCAGCATGGCGCGGCTGAGGGCCTCGTCATGCAATGCTTTGATATTGCTTTTGGCGGAGTTCAAGCCCCAAACGCCAATCCCCGCCACCGCCACGATGGACAGGACAAACGCAGCCAAGACAAAAATGAAGCGGTGGGTAATCCGCAAGCTATTCCAAACAGAAGTCATACACGCCCAGCAACAGGATGCACATTGGCCACCGCACGCCGTGCGTATGGCCACCTAAACGGGCAAGCTTACACCGAGTTACATCTATCGCAACCGAATACCCAATAGAAGAATTCAACTATTGACGCCAGTCAATAACGTCCAGGCCTGGCGCAGACGCTGGGTATCGCGCCCCAGGCGCCGGCTCAACGGCAGCCAGCGCAGACCACGCAACCGCTGCCGGGCCAGGGCCAGGGCGTCCCGGGCCTCGGGGTGCATTCCTGCCTGCCAGGATTGCCAATAGGCTTGGGCCGCAGGCAACATGCCGGCGCGGGCCACGATCCAGGCGGTGGAATGGATGTAGCACAGCACATCGCGCAACTGGCATTGGTGCAGGGGCAGGTGGGCGGCAGGGTCGTCCTCGAAGTCGATGAAGCCGACCTCCCCATCCGGGCACAACACCATGTTGCGGGCAAACGCCTGGCTCAGGCACTGGCCCCGGTCATGCACCTGCCGCAGCGCCGCCAGCCCCTGCTGCCACAGGGCCAGGGTGGCGACCCCGGTCCCGGCCTGCTCCAGTGCGTGGCCCAGGCTTTGCACGGGCCGGCCCGCCTGGCCCAGGTCGCGCATCAGGAACCCCTGGGGAACGACGGCCAGCACCTGCGGCACGCGCAAGCCCCGGGCGGCCAGGGTTTGCAGGCGGCGCACCTCGGTGGCGATGGCCTGCGTGCCCCCCGGGTTGGGCACGGGCTGCAAGGCCGGTACGCGCAACAGCCCGGCGACGGCGGCCAGCACGCGGTAGCGCCAGGCCGGGTGCGGCTGCCCGGCGCGTTTGAGCCACAGGCTTTCGCCCTGCCACGGGTGGCGCTGCACCAGGTCGGCCTGGCTGGCGAGATGGCTTGCTAAAAATGCCGCGTAATCGGGCGCTGCCGCAGTTGGCACACACTGTCCTTTATTCAGAATCGGACAGCGCCGTCCCTTCTGCTTTCGCTCGTTGGGCTGCCTTGGCAGCCAGTGAGGTTTTCGGTGCCGAAGGCACCAAGGGCGGCGGCGCTATCTGGAAGCTGTCCGCCTTGGCCAGCGGCCAGAACAGACGAAATACCCGGTGCTGGCGGTGCAGCGACCCCAGCAGCGCCCCGGGGCGCACCTGCATGATAAGTTGAGAAAGCAGGTGCACTTCCGCATCGTTGATGCGCCGCACGATGTGGTGGGCGGTAATTTCACCCGGGACGTGCAGGCCGGCGGCCTGTACCAGCTCCATCAGCGCGTGCATGGTATTGCGGTGGAAGTTGGCCACGCGGGCCGCCTTGTCGGGCACGACCAGGGCCTGCTGGCGCAGCGGGTCCTGCGTGGTGACCCCGGTCGGGCAGAAGCCGGTGTGGCAGGTCTGCGCCTGGATGCAGCCCAGCGCCAGCATGAAACCGCGCCCGGCGTTGCACCAGTCGGCCCCCAGGGCCATCATGCGGGCGATGTCGAAGGCGGTGATGACCTTGGCGGCGGCGCCGATCTTGACGCGCTCGCGCAGCTTGACGCCGACCAGGGTGTTGTGCACCAGGATCAGCCCCTCTTGCAGCGGCACGCCGACGTGGTCGGTAAATTCCACCGGCGCAGCGCCCGTGCCCCCCTCGGCGCCATCGACCACGATGAAGTCCGGCGTGATGTCCGTCTCCAGCATGGCCTTGACCATGGCAAACCACTCCCAGGGGTGGCCGATGCACAGCTTGATGCCCACGGGCTTGCCGCCGGACAGGCGGCGCAGCCGACCGATGAAGTGCATCAGCTCCAGCGGTGTGGAGAACGCACTGTGAAACGGCGGGCTGATGCAGTCCTTGCCCACCGGAATGCCCCGCGCGGCGGCGATTTCCGGCGTCACCTTGGCGCCGAGCAACATGCCGCCGTGGCCGGGCTTGGCCCCCTGGCTGAGTTTCAGCTCGATCATCTTCACCTGCGGGTCGCGGGCGTTTTCGACGAATTTCTCGTCGCTGAACGTGCCATCGGGATTGCGGCAGCCGAAGTAGCCCGAGGCGATCTGCCAGATCAGGTCCCCGCCATGCTCGCGGTGGTATTTGCTGATCGAGCCTTCGCCGGTGTCGTGCGCAAAACCGCCGGTGCGGGCGCCCAGGTTCAGCGCCAGCACGGCATTGGCCGACAGGGCGCCAAAGCTCATGGCCGAGATGTTGAACACGCTGGCGTGGTAGGGCTGGGTGCAGGCCTGCGCCCCGGGCAGCGGCTGGCCGGGCGTGCCCCCGATCCAGACGCGAAAATCCTGCGAGGCCAGCTTGGTCGGCAGCATGGAATGGTTCACCCACTCGTAGCCGGGAGCGCTCACGTCCAGCAGGGTGCCGAACGGGCGGCTGTCGGACACGCCCTTGCTGCGCTGGTAGACCAGGGAGCGCTGGGCACGCGAGAACGGCAGGTTCTCATGGTCGCCCTCGATGAAATACTGGCGGATTTCCGGGCGGATGTACTCCAGCATGAAGCGCATGTGCCCGATCACCGGGTAGTTGCGCAGCACCGCATGGCGCGTCTGGCGCAAATCCAGCACGCCAATGACCGCCAGTCCACCCAGCACCGCCGGCAGCAGCCACCACCAGTACCCCCACGCCAAGGCGGCCCCCAGGCCGACGATGGTGCCGGCCACGCACAGCACCATGACCGTATAGCGAATCGGGAACAGGCCGGTAAAACGGCCGGAAGATGCGGACATAAAAAAAAGCTCCAGGGCGAAAGACAAACGGCGCGGGCTACACTGCCCGGCTGGCAGGGCCTGTGCGGCCCATGGCAACGGGCCGGGGCTGCGCTTTTGGCGATGCCTGACCTGCCGAAAGCGGGCATTGTGCCCTTACGCCAGACTTACCCCACCCCGGCCCACCGACAAATCCCTTTGCTGCAAAAATCTGGATGCACACCGTGCATACCGTTTGAAATTTCACACATGACCACCGTTAATCCACCCGCTCCCGCCCTGGACGAAACCACCCTGCAAGAACTCGACGACCTGCTTGCCGCCTTGCGCGAACGCGAGGAGGAAGTGCCGCAATGGGAGTTCTGCGACGGCTTCCTGACCGCCGTGGCCTGCACGCGCCGCCCGATCGCCATCCAGGAATGGCTGCCCATGCTGCTGGGCGACGGCACCCCTTTGGCGCACGGCGCCGCACTGCCGCTGCTGGAGGTGTTTGCCGACGCTGCGCAGCAGGAACGCTTCGTCACCCTGGCCCAGGCGCGGCTCGATGAAATCCTGCGCCAGCTCGACCGCCCGACGCACAGCCTGGAAGAGGCCGACGCCTTCGCCCCCGAAGTGCTCGACACCAAGGGCGCGGTGCTGACGATGACGCCCGAGGAGCAGGCCGAGATCGGCGACGAACCCATCCCCTCGCTGGCCCAGGTCTGGGCGCTGGGCTTCATGTTCGCCGTGGAAAACTGGGCCGACGACTGGACCTTGCCGCGCGACAAGGAAGCGGCGCAGATGATCGACGCCGCCATGGAGCAGATCGTCGCGCTGACCGAGGACGACACCGGCAAACCCGCGCACAACCTGTACGACGAGGACGGCCCCGCCTCCACCAGCCAGCAGCGCATCGACGCCTTCGGCGAAGCCATCTGGAGCGTGTACGACCTGCGCCAGGCCTGGCGCAGCCTGGGGCCGCAGCAGGAAACCATCGTCAAGGGCGCCCAGCCGGGCCGCAACGACCCCTGCCCGTGCGGCAGCGGCAAGAAGTTCAAGAAGTGCTGCGGCGCCTGAGCGAAAAGCCTGTCCAATACACAAAAATATAGCTTATTCCACTTTTATCCATTGATTTTCAGACCCATATATATCTGAAATCATTGGTATGAAAGCGGAAAAAGCTATCAAAAAACATCCGACGGCGGCCCACCGTCAAATACTCTCGCTCTGCTTGAAAACCAGGCGCCCGATCGGCACGCACTGCGGCCCGCCAAACGCCTTGCGCGGCCAGCGCACCTGGTCCAGGTTGTCTGCCGCCAGCCACCAGCCGCCGTCATCGCGCTGGGCGCGGCGCACCAGCAGCTCGCCGTAGAAGTTGACGACGAACACCTGGCCGTCGCGCAGTTCCACCTCGGCGGTGTTGATCACGAAGATGTCGCCGATGTTGAGCGACGGTTCCATCCCCCCGCTCCTGAGCCGCAGCGCCAGCAGGCGGGTGGGCGCATAGCCGCGCCGCGCCAGCCAGTGTTTGTGCAGGGACAGCGGCACATCCTCGTCGGTTTCATCGGGCCAGACCGTATAGCCCGCCGCGTCAGGGCGCAGGCGCAGCTCCACGGGGAAGAGCTGGTAGACATCCGGCCCCGTGCTGAAGTCGAAGCCGCCTGCCATGTCATCGTGCATGGCCGCCGGCGAGAACCAGCCGTGCATGCCGCGCAGCCCCTCGATGTGGCGCACCGTTTTTTCCGAGACAGCGCGGTTGCCCAGGAGCATCTGGCGCACATACGCACCGCCGCTGTAGCCCAGCAGCCGCCCGAAGGCGGTCACGTTGCCGTTGCACATCTTCTGGATGGCATCAGCCAGGCGGGCGCGGCGTGACTCCTGAATCTGACTTTCGTCCATCGGAGCAAGTTATCACGCTGGTTTTCACCAATTGCTACTCATTATTTGGTCAAAATAATTCCATTTGATACCATTACTTCGCAAGCACCCCTGAAAAATGGTTCAAATCCCCACCAGCATTTGGATGCAAACCAACCAATGACATCACCTTCCAGCCAGCCTGCCGCAGGGGGCGAATACCTGTTCGCCCCCAGGCCACACTGTTGTCCGTCACCGCCCCCGGCAGCCACATCACCTACGCCAACGCCGCCTTCATCGAAGTCAGCGGCTACACGCCCCAGGACCTCCTGGGCCAGCCGCACAACCTGGTGCGCCACCCGGACATGCCGCGCCAGGCCTTTGCCGACCTGTGGGCCACCATCCAGAAGGGCAAATCGTGGACGGCACTGATCAAGAACCGCCGCGCCAATGGCGATTACTACTGGGTGCGTGCCAATGTCACGCCCGTGGTGCGTGACGGCCGGCTCACCGGCTATATGTCGGTACGCACCCGGCCCACGCGGGCGGAAGTGGCCGCCACCGAAAAGCTGTATGCCGACTTCCGCCTGGGCCGCGCCGGCAGCCGACGCTTTCGCCAGGGGCTGATCGTGCGTACCGGGCTGATGGCCTGGGCCGCGCTGCCGCAGACCTTGCCGCTGTCCTGGCGCATCCATCTGGCCGGTGCCGGCATGGCGGCGGCCACCCTCGCCGGGGCCTGGAGCCTGGGCCTGCCTGGCAGCCAGGGCCTTTCTGCCTCGTTCCCCCTGTTCGCGGGCTGCGTGCTGACGGTCTACGCGCTTGCATCGCTGTGGCTGCACAGGCAGGTCGTCCAGCCGCTGCGCAGCCTGCTGCGCCAGGCGCAAAGCGTCGCCACCGGCCAGATGCCGCAAGCAGTGAACCTGCCCCGCATCGACGACATCGGCATGCTGATGCGCAGCATCAACCAGGCCGGATTGAACCTGCGCTCGCTGGTCGCCGACGTGAGCAGCCAGATCGACGGCGTGCGCAGCGCCAGCGCCGAGATCGCCCAGGGCAACCAAGAACTGAGCCTGCGCACCGAACAGGCCACGGGCGAACTGCAGCAAACGGCTGCTGCCGCAGAGCAGATGACCGCCGCCACCGGCCACAGCGCCGAGGCGGCGAGCCAGGCCAGCAGCATTGCGGCAGAGGCCACGGCCGCCGCACGCCAGGGCAGCGAAGTGACGCAACAGGTCACTGCCACCATGCAGGACATCGCCACGGCCAGCCACCGCATCGGCGACATCACGGGCGTGATCGACTCGCTGGCCTTTCAAACCAACATCCTGGCATTGAACGCTGCCGTGGAAGCTGCCCGCGCAGGCGAGCACGGGCGCGGCTTTGCCGTGGTGGCTGCCGAAGTCCGCAAGCTGGCGCAGCACAGCGCCGCCTCTGCCGCCGAGATCAAGGCGCTGATCGCCGACAACATGGCCAAAGTGCAAACGGGCAGCACGCTGGCCCAGCGCGGCGGCGAGGCCATGAGCGGCATCGTCACGCAGGTCAGCCGTGTCGAACGGCTGATTGCCGAAATCGGCACCGCCACCGCCGAACAGGCCAGCGGCATCCAGCAGGTCGGCGCCGCTGTGGCGCGTATCGATCGGATGATCCAGCAGAACGCCACCCTGGCCGAACAGTCCACGGCCGCTGCCGAACAATTGCGCCACAAGGCGGACCTGCTGGCGCAGGCGGTGCGCGTGTTCCGCAGCTAGAACAGCGCTCCCGGGGTGTCCCGAAACAAACGCCACTGTCCCCGCGAACCGTACCCAAATCCCCGAAAAGTGTCTGCCAGAATGGGGCGATACAAGGGCCGGAATGCCTCCGCATCCGGCACCAAAAACAGAGACAGGAGACACCCCATGGCCCCCATCGACACCCGCTTGCGCTGGCTTTGCGCACCCCCTGCCGCCCGCCCCGTGCGGCAACGCTGACCCCGCGGCCCCAGAGCAGCGTCCAGCAATGGATCAGCCCAATCGCAAGCCGCAGCACCTGTACCACATCATTTCGCAGCAGATCCTGACCGGGGTGTACCGCGCCGGGGACAAGCTCCCGTCGCTGCGCAGCCTGGCCCGCCAGGCCGGCATCAGCAAGAACTCGGTCGTCTCTGCCTTTGAAATGCTGGCGGCGCATGGTCTGGTGGAGCCGCGCCCAGGCTCCGGCTTCTACGTGCGTGCCCTGCCGGAAAACCGCCCCGCGCAGCCCGATGCCCCGGCCCGCCAGGAACGGGCGATGAACATCGCCTGGCTGCTGCAAACCCAGCTGGCAGTGGCACCGGGCCAGCTGGCGGTGGGCGATGCCTTCATGCCGCCGGAGGCGATGGAGAGCCTGCGCATCGACCGCCATTACCCGAAGATCGCCCGCAGCGGCATCCGTTCCATGACCCGCTATGGCGATCGCCTGGGCTATTTCGCCTTGCGCCGCCTGCTGGCGCGGACGCTGGGCCATGCGGGCATCGGCTGTGAACCCGACCAGATCCTGCTGACGCACGGCGCGAACGGGGCGATGGATTTGCTGCTGCGGCATTTCGTCGCCCCTGGCGCGGCGGTGCTGGTGGACGAGCCGGGCTACTACCCGCTGATCGCCAAGCTGCAACTGGCCGGTGCCCGCGTGATCGGCATCCCGCGCCAGCCCGACGGCCCGTGCCTGCAAACGCTGGAACGCGCCCTGGCGCAGTGGCGGCCCCGGCTGTTCTTCACCCAATCGGTCATGCAGAACCCGACCGGCACCTGCATCGGCCCGGACAAGGCCCGCCAGCTGGTGGCGCTGTGCGCCCGGCACCAGGCAACGGTGGTGGACAACGATTCCCTGGGCGGCCTGCACGACGGCCCGGTCACCCGGCTGGCGGAAGTCGACCAACTGGCCGGCACCGTCCACATCGGCTCGTTCTCCAAGACTCTCTCGCCCACCTTGCGGGTGGGCTACGTCGCAGCCCCCCTGGCAACGATCGAGGCGCTGGCCCACATCCGCACGCTGACCCACATCAGCAGCTCGGAATACTGCGAGCGCACGGTGGAAGCCATCGTCGACGACCCCAGCTACGAGCGCTTCCTGAAGCAGCAGCGCCAGGATTTGGCGGATGCCACGCGCATCGCCCAGCAGGCGCTGGCTGGACTGGGGGCGGAGCTGTTTGCCGATTACAGCCAGTCGCTGTTCCTGTGGACGCGCTTTCACGGCATCGACAACACCCTGGAGCTGGCCCGCGCCTTGCAGATCGAGGGGGTGGTGCTGGCGCCGGGCGCCCTGTTCTCCGTCGATGCCTCGCAGGTCAGCCCCTGGACGCGCTGCAACCCCTTTGCCGTGACGCACCCGCGCTTTGCCGCCGCCCTGCAGGCCGTGCGCAACCGCACGGCCCGTTGACGGCCCCACATTCAACCCCAAGGAGACTGCCTGCCCACCCATTGCC
>CABIIJ010000060.1 GCA_902175065.1 uncultured Comamonas sp.
ACCCCGCTCCCACCACCGGCTGCGCACCCTGCTGGGCCAGCGCAGCATCCGTTTGGCGCTGGTCATGGCACTGCTGCTGGGCACGCTGTTTGCCAGCTCGGCGGTGTACCTGGCACGGCTGCAGACCATTGACGAGTACCGCCTGATTGCCAACAACCTGGCCGAATACGCCGCCCTGCGCACCCAGCGCATCCGGGAGCACACCCGTGACGCCACAGCCACCCTGGAAAAAAACGCCCGCCAGGGGCCTTGCAGTGCCAGCAACATCGCCCTGATGCAGCGGCTGAGCTACGGCAACGATTTCGTCGTGGACATGGGCTATGTGGAAAACGACCAGCTCCTGTGCAGCGCCATCGGGCGCTTTGCACCCGGCATCCCGGTCGGCAAGAGCGATGCGATCAGCGCCTCCGGGGCCACCTTGCGGATGCAGGTGGCGCTGCCGTTCGGCCAGGGGGAGCGCTACCTGCTCGCATCCTTTGCGGGCTTCTCGGCCATCATGAAGGCCACATGGTCGGACGACGTGCAGGGCTGGCTGCCCGATAGCCAGGTCGCCATCGGCATGTACCACCCGGTGGCCAACGCCATCCTGTTCTCGCACGGCCCGGTGCGCACCGATCTGCTGGCGCCGCACGGCCCCCGGCCCAGGGATGCCGGGGACTACATCGTGGCCCAGTTCCCCACCGACTTCGGCTACTCGGGCTTTGCCATCATCCCCATCCAGGCGCTGCAGCAGCGCTGGCGCAGCAAGGCCGCGCAGGCCATTCCCACGGGGCTGGTCATCGGGCTGCTGCTGGCCGCACTCGTGGCCTGGCTGACGCAGCGCCAGACATCGCTGCCCGCCATGATCCGCCATGCCCTGCACGACCATGAATTTCACATGGTGTACCAGCCGGTGGTCGACCTGGCCAGCGGCCAGTGGGTCGGCATGGAGGCCCTGATGCGCTGGACGCGGCCCAACGGGCACAGCATTGCCCCGGACATCTTCATTGCCGCCGCCGAGCACAGCGGGCAAATCCGCGCCGTCACGCAGTGGATGCTGCGGCAAGTCGCCAGGGAAACCGGGCATCTGCTCAAGGCCCATCCGGGCCGGTTGCACCTGGCCGTCAACCTGGCCAGCGACGACCTGTCCGACGCCGGTTTCATCGAACACTGGCAGGCACTGCTGGACGAATACCAGCTGCCAGCCACCCAGTTGATCGGCGAGATCACCGAGCGCGTCTTCATGGATGCGGAGCAGACCGGCGCCCAGATCCACGCGCTGCGCAACCTGGGCGTGGGCATTGCCATCGATGATTTCGGCACCGGGTACTCCAGCCTGTCGTACCTGGCGCAAATGGAAATGGACTACCTGAAAATCGACAAGATTTTCGTCACGCCCATCGGCACCGGCGCCGTCACGGCCAACGTCGTCCCGCACATCATTTCCCTGGCGCAATCGCTGAATCTGAAAATGGTCGCCGAAGGCGTGGAAACGCCTGAACAGGCCGACTGGCTGCGCCGGCACGGCGTGCAGCTGGCCCAGGGCTGGCTCTTCGCCCGGCCCATGCCGATCCAGGCCTTCGAGCGCCAATGGCTGGCGCAGCAGCAGGCGCTGCAACCCGTTGCCCCGGCACCACCGCCGGGGGCGCCAAGCCCCCCATGAAAACGGTTGTGTGCCATCACTGAATACGGAGGCCAAACCCGCACATTCAGCTACAGTTATTCATTTTTGAAACAGTCCGCCACCCGCACACGGGGCCTGCCGCACACCACGGAAATATCTGGAAAGAAAGCATCCCATGCAGATCAACGACATTCGGGTTTCGCACAAACTTTGGGCCACCATCCTGGGGCTGCTGCTCATCCTGCCGACCGTGGCCGGCCTGACGCTGTGGCGCTTTGCCCATGTGGTGGACAGCGCCAACCGGCAGATCGCGCACGCCGAGCAGGCCATTACCGATGCCGTGCAGTGGCGCGGCATCGTCAACACGAATATCGAGCGCACGCTGGCCTCCATCCTGGTGACGGACGATGCCACCGCCAAAATGTTCGGCAGCCGCCAGGAAGCCGGCTCGGTCGTCTCCGCCGAAATCCAGAAACGCATCAATGCCAACGCCCAATCCGATGCCGACAAGCGGGTGCTGGAGCAGATCGGCCAGGAGCGCAGCAAGGTCCTGGTGCTGCTGAAAAAAATCCCCCAGGCCCGCGCCGAAGGCACCACGCAGGCCCTGGTGTACCAGGAGCTGATGCCGGTCTTCGACAACTACCTCCAGGGCTTCGACGCCTTCGTCAAGGTGCAGGAGACCCAGCGTGACCGCGCCCTGCAAGAAGCCGCTGCTGCCCGCCGCAGCGCCCTGTGGGCCGGGGCTGCCGGCTTCGTGCTGCTCTTTGCCATCGGCGTGCTGCTGACCTGGGCGCTGGTGCGCACCATCACCCAGCCGCTGGACAAAGTCATCCGCGCCACCGAACGCATGGGCGAAGGCGACCTGACCGTGCAGACCCACGACAGCCGCCGCGACGAATTCGGCGTGCTGCTGCGGGCGCTGTCGCACATGGCGGGCCGGTTGCAGACCTTGATCGGGGAGGTGCACCAGGGCGTCAATACCGTCTCCCTGGCGTCCAGCGAGATTGCCAACGGCAACCAGGACCTGTCCATGCGCACCGAGCAGACGGCCTCCAGCCTGCAGCAAACCTCGGCCAGCATGGAGCAGATCACCGCCACCGTGGCCCAATCGGTGGAAACCGCCCAGCAGGCCAACCTGCTGGCCGGGCAGTCGGCGCAGGCCGCGCAGCGCGGCAGCGCGGTGATGGAGCAGGTGGTCGGCAGCATGGCCCGCATCACGGAATCGAGCCGCAAGATCAACGACATCATCGGCGTCATCGACGGCATCGCCTTCCAGACCAACATCCTGGCGCTGAACGCCGCCGTCGAGGCCGCCCGCGCGGGCGAACAAGGGCGCGGCTTTGCCGTGGTGGCCAGCGAAGTGCGGGCGCTGGCAGGCCGCTCTGCCGACGCGGCCAAGGAGATCAAGACGCTGATCGGCGCCTCGGTCGACACGGTGCAGACCGGCTCCGCCCAGGTGGCCGAAGCAGGCCAGACGATGGACGAAATCGTCCAGGGCGTGCGCCGTGTCGGCGACCTCATCAGCGAAATCACCGCCTCCGCAGGCGAGCAGCGCGACGGTATCACCCAGGTGAAGGTCGCCGTCACGCAACTCGACCAGATGACCCAGCAGAACGCCGCCCTGGTGGAAGAATCGGCCGCCGCAGCCGCCGCCCTGCGCGAGCAGGCCGCCCGACTGGAGCAGGTCATCAGCGTCTTTGAAGTCGGCAGCCCCGCCCGCCGCACGCCCCCGGCACTGGCCGCCTGAGAAAATAAAAATAGCTGCTTCCGCTGACAAATAAAGGATCTCAGAATTAAAACCATCTGAAATCCAATATTCATCAGTGGAAGAAGCTATTCAATCTATACGCCGTCAAACAAATCCGGCGTCACTCCCCGCAGCGCAGCCGCCGGTTGCGCGGCCCCCGCATCTTCGGGCGGCGGTGCGCCCTCCTCCAGGCTGCCGACCCGCACCCCCAGCAGGCGGATGCGCTGCGCCAGCGGCGCCCGGCGCAGGCACAGCCCGGCCAGGCGGCGGATGGTGGCGGCATCCTGCACCAGGTCCTCCACGGTCATCTCGCGCGTCATGCTTTTGAAGTCGCTGAAGCGCAGCTTGATGCCCACGGTGCGCCCGCTGTAGCCGGCCCGCTGCAAATCCTCGGCCACGCGCTCGCACAGCCAGGTGAAGGTGGCGCCCAGCTCGGCCTTGTCGTGGACGGCGTGCAGGTCGCGGTCGAAGGTGGTTTCGCGGCTCATGCTCACCGGCTCGCTGTGCGTCTCCACCGGCCTGTCGTCCAGCCCCTGCGCCGCACGGTGCAGCCACGCCCCGGTGGCCTTGCCGAAGTGCTGCACCAGCTTGTGCGCCGGATAGGCGGCCAGCTGGCCGATGGTGGTGATGCCCAGGGCCTCCAGCCTGGCATTCGCCTTGGGGCCGATACCGTTGATCTTGCGGCAGGGCAGCGGCCAGATCTTCACTTCCAGATCGTGCGGCCAGACGATGGCAATGCCGCGCGGCTTGTTGAACTCGCTGGCCATCTTGGCCAGCAGCTTGTTCGGCGCCACGCCGATCGAGCAAGTCAGCCCCGTCGCCGCCAGGATCGCCGCCTGCAACCGCTGCGCCAGCACCAGCCCACCCGCCTCCTGGCCGCCCTCGGCGTGGGTGAAGTCGATATACACCTCGTCCACGCCCCGGTCTTCCATCACCGGGGCCAGGGCAAGAACCGCCTCCTTGAAGCGCTGCGAATAGGCGCGGTAGCGGGCAAAGTCGATGGGCAGCAAAATCGCCTGCGGGCACAACCGCGCCGCCTTCATCAGCCCCATGGCCGACCCCACGCCAAACTGCCGCGCCGCGTAGGTGGCGGTGGTGATCACCCCCCGGCCCACATAGCCGCCCAGGCGCTCGAACGCCGCCAGCGGCATCTGTCCCAGGCTGCCCCAGCGCTGCACCAGCGCCGCCTCCTGCTGCGGGGTAAAGCGGCTGCCGCCGATGACCACCGGCAGGTCCTTGAGCTGGGGATAGCGCAGCAACTCCACGGAGGCGAAAAACGCATCCATGTCCAGATGAGCCACGCGGCGGGCGGGAGCGGAGGGAGAACGGGCAGTCGTCACAGCAGGCGATTGTCGCCATCCGGCGATTCAAGCGCCTCGGAACAGGCCAATCAAGCCAATCAGGGCAGGCAGATCAACACCAGCCCCGCCAGCATCAAGGCGATGCCGATCTGCTCCGGGCGCGACAGGCTTTCCTTGAGCACGCGGCGCGAGACGAGGTAGCTGAACACCACTTCGATCATGCCCAGGGTGCGCACGTCGGCCACGTTGTGCATGGCGTAGGCAGTAAACCAGGCCAGCGAGGCAGCGGCGCCCATATTCCCGGCCAGCAGGGAGGTGCGCCAGCTGCGGAAGATCGGCCCCAGGCCGGTGCGCCAGGCCACCCAACCGCCCAGGCCGATGGATTGCAGGGTCTGCGCAATCAGCACGCCCCAGGCCCCGGCCACCCAGGGGGCCACGCCATCGCCCAGCGCCAGGGCACCGCCCCGAAAACCGATGGTGGAAATGGCAAACCCCGCCCCGGCCAGCAGCCCGTACAGCGCCGACTTGCTGCACCACGCCCGCCACGACAGCATCTGCCCCTGGCGCGGCAGGCTCAGTGTGAGCACGCCCAGGGTGGCCACCAGCATGGCGGCCACGGCAATGCCGGTGGGCAGTTCGTGCAGCAGCACCACGCTGAACAGACCGACCTGCAGCACTTCGGTTTTCGACAGGGTGACGGCCACGGCAAAGTTGCGCTCCTGCATGGCCCGCAGCAGCGCAGCCGTGGCGAAGATCTGGAAGAACGCCCCCATGCCGATCCAGCCCAGGTAGGGCGCATTGAAATCCGGCAGCCGGGCCGTGCTGCCCGGCCCCCAATACAGCAGCGCCACCCAGGCAGCCGTCAGGGGCAGGCCGAACATGAAGCGCACCAGGGTGGCGGACAGGGGGCCGACTTCATCGGTCAGCGAGCGCTGCGCGGCATTGCGCACCGTCTGCGCTGCGGCGGCAAACAGGGTGCAGGGCACCCACAGCCAGGCAGTGCTGGCAAGAGAATCGGGCATTGGAAAGAAAAGAGAGCACTTTGCGCTGGATTCACGCCATTTCACATATATTCAATGCGAAATATGGCGAAAACCAAGCGCAAAGCGCTCTCTTTTTAAGAATGGCAACAGGTTCGATTCTAGAACCTGTCGACGTTCCTACGGCTTGCCGCGCCCCTGCAACCAGGCAATCAGCTCGCCCATGATGCCCCGGCGGAAGGCCAGCACGCACACGATGAAGATCAGCCCGGTGACGATGGTCACCGACTCGCCCAGGCTGCTGAACCATTCCAGCCCGGTGGTTCGGGCCAGCCAGGCGCCCAGGTCGCCGATCTTGTTCTCCAGCGCCACCACCACGGCAGCGCCGACCAGCGGGCCGCTCAAGGTGCCCATGCCGCCGACCAGGGTCATCAGCACGACGTGGCCGGACATGCTCCAGTGAACGTCCGAAAGGGTGGCAAAACCCAGCACCAGGGTTTTCAGCGCCCCGGCCAGCCCGGCAATGGCAGCCGACAGCACAAAGGCCAGCAGCTTGAAACGGTTGGTGTCATAGCCCAGCGAGGTGGCGCGGGCCTCGTTTTCCTTGATGCCCTTGAGCACCTGCCCGAAGGGCGAGTGGATGGTGCGCACGATCAGCAGGAAGCCCACGACCACGATGGCCACGGTGACGTAGTACATCACCATGTCGTTGGACAAATCGAGCAGGCCGAACAGCTTGCCACGCGGCACGCCTTGCAGGCCGTCCTCGCCGCCGGTAAACGGCGCTTGCAGGCAGGCAAAGAACAGCATTTGCGCCAGCGCTAGGGTAATCATGGTGGCGTAGATGCCCTGGCGGCGGATGGTGAACCAGCCCATCACCAGCCCCAGCAGCGCCCCGCTGGCAGTACCGGCGAGCAGGCCGATTTCGGGGGTGGCACTCCATTCCTTGACCACATGGCCGCAGACGTAGGCCGCGCCGCCCAGAAAGGCGGCATGGCCGAACGACAGCAGCCCGGTATAGCCCAGCAGCAGGTTGAAGGCCACGGCAAACAGGGCGAAGCACAGCAGCTTCATGACGAAAATCGGGTACGCACCGGCAAACGGCGCAACCAGCAGGGCCAGCAACAGCAGGCCGTAGCCGATGGGGGCAATTTTTTGCATCTTCATAGCGCTTGGGGCCCCTGTTTATTTTTCTTTACCGAACAGACCCGCCGGGCGGATCAGCAAAACAATGGCCATGATGACGAACACCACGGTGGACGACGCCTCGGGATAGAACACCTTGGTCAGCCCCTCGACCACACCCAGCCCCAGGCCGGTGAGGATGGAGCCCATGATGGAACCCATGCCGCCGATCACCACCACGGCGAACACCACGATGATGAGGTTCTGCCCCATCAGCGGCGTGACCTGGTAGACCGGTGCGGCCAGCACCCCGGCAAACGCGGCCAGCGCGGCGCCGAAGGCGTAGGTCAGCGTGATCATCACCGGCACGTTCACGCCGAAAGCTTCGACCAGGCGCGGGTTTTCCGTCCCGGCACGCAGGTAGGCGCCCAGCTTGGTGCGTTCGATCACGTACCAGGTGGCCAGGCAGACGACGATCGACGCCACCACCACCCAGGCACGGTAGTTGGGCAGGATCATGAAGCCCAGGTTGGTCGCGCCTTCGAGCAGCTCGGGCGCGTCATAGCCCAGACCGGAGACGCCGTACATGGAGCGGAACACGCCCTCGATCACCATGGTCAGCCCCAGCGTCAGCAGCAGGCCGTACAGGTGATCAAGCTTGTAGATCCAGCGCAGCAGAAGCCGCTCGATCACCACCCCGACGACGCCCACCAGCAGGGGGGCCAGCAGCAGCATCGCCCAGTAGTTGATTCCCAGGTACTCCATCCCCATCCAGGTGAGCAGGGCCCCCAGCATGAACAGCGCCCCATGGGCAAAGTTGATGACGTTCAGCAGGCCAAAGATCACCGCCAGCCCCAGGCTGAGAATGGCGTAGAACGAGCCATTGACCAGCCCCAGCAGGAGCTGGCTGAGCAGCGCCGGGGCGGAGATACCGAAAATTTCCATAGGAATGACTACTGCAAAAAGGGTTGTTCAGACGAGGGCGCTTAGAACCTGTTCACAGTCTCGGCGCGAGGCCGCGCCTGCACACCCGCGTGGAGGCTGTGAACACGTTCTTACTTCCACAGTGCGCACTTGGACTCGGCCTGGGTCGTCCAGACCTGCTCGGCCGGCAGGGTGGCCACCACGCGGTAGTAGTCCCAGGCTTCCTTGGAGTCTTTCTGGCCCTTGACCTGCATCAGGTACATGTCGTGGGCATAGCGGCCATCGGGGCGAATCACGCCCTTGCCGTAGAAGTCGTCGATGGGGGTGGACTTGAGCTTGGCCATCACCGCATCGGCATCGATGGTGCCTGCGGCCTCCACCGCCTTGAGGTAGTTCATGGTGGCCGAGTAGTTGGCCGCCTGCACGTCGGTGGGCATACGCTTGGTCTTGGCGAAGAACTTCTTGCCGAATTCGCGGCTCTTGTCGTTCAGGTTCCAGTCCCAGCTGGTGGTCAGGTACAGGCCTTCGGTGTTCTTCAGGCCCAGGCTGTGGATGTCGGTAGAAAACACCAGCAGACCGGCCATCTTCATGTTCTTGTTGATGCCGAATTCACGCGCTGCCTTGACCGCATTCTGAAAGTCTCCCCCGGCGTTGGCCAGACCCAGGATCTGCGCCTTGGAGTTTTGCGCCTGCAGCAGGAAGGAGGAGAAGTCCGAGGCATTCAGCGGATGGCGCACATTGCCCAGCACCTGGCCGCCGCTGTCCTTGACGACCTTGACGGTATCGGCCTCCAGCGCATGGCCGAAAGCGTAGTCGGCAGTCAGGAAGAACCAGCTCTTGCCGCCGTCCTTCACCACGGCAGAACCCGTCCCCCGGGCCAGCGCCACGGTGTCGTAGGCGTAGTGGACGGTGTAGGGCGTGCACTGCTCGTTGGTCAGCGCCGAAGAACCGGCACCGTTCACAAAGAACACGCGCTTTTTCTCGTCCGCCACCTTGGCCATCGCCAGAGCGACGCCGGAGTTGGTGCCGCCAAACAGCATGGTCAGGTTTTGCGTGTCCACCCACTCGCGCGACTTGCTGGCGGCAATGTCGGGCTTGTTCTGGTGGTCGGCCGAGAGCAGCTCCACCGGCTTGCCCAGCACCTTGCCGCCAAAGTCGTCAATCGCCATCTGGATGGCCAGGGCGCCGTTTTTGCCATCCACGTCTGCGTACACGCTGGACATGTCGGTGATGAAACCGATCTTGACCTTCTCCTGCGCCTGGGCCTGGGCCTGGAACGCGCACAGGGCCAGGCCTGCGGCCCCCAGGGCGGCTGCCAGTGTGGTGAGTTTGCGTGTTTGCATGTCTGTCTCCTGTTGTGGTTGGGGGAAAAACCGGGTCAAACGCCCAGTAACTCGGTCAGCACAGGCATTTTTTCCTGCAACTGGGTTGCGGTGAAGTGTTCGACCATGCGGCCATGCTCCATCACGTAGAAACGGTCGGCCAGGGGCGCGGCGAAGCGGAAGTTCTGCTCCACCATCACCACCGTGAAGCCTTTTTCGCGCAGCATGGTGATCATGCGGGCCAGCGCCTGCACGATGACCGGGGCCAGCCCCTCGGAGATTTCATCGAGCAGCAGCAGCCTGGCGCCCGTGCGCAAAATCCGCGCCACCGCCAGCATCTGCTGCTCGCCCCCCGAAAGGCGCGTGCCCTGGCTGTTCTTGCGCTCGGCCAGATTGGGGAACATGCCATAGATTTCTTCAATCGACATGCTGGCATGGCCGGTTTTCAGCGGCGGCGGCAGCAGCAGGTTCTCCTCGCACGACAGACTGGAGAAAATGCCGCGCTCCTCCGGGCAATAGCCCAGCCCCAGGTGGGCGATGCGGTAAGTGGGCAGGGCAATGGTTTCCTGACCGTAGACCTTGATCGAACCCTGGCGGGCGCCCGTCAGCCCCATGATGGCGCGAAGCGTGGAAGTGCGCCCTGCGCCGTTGCGCCCCAGCAGCGTGACCACCTCGCCGGGCTGCACCACCATGTCCACGCCGTGCAGCACATGCGATTCGCCGTACCAGGCTTGCAGGCCCTTGATTTCCAGTGCGGGTGCCGTCATGTCAATGCGCCCCCTGCAATTCACCGTCGGTGCTGCCCATGTAGGCCTCCATCACTTGCGGGTTGCTTGAAACTTCAGCGTAATTGCCTTCGGCCAGCACGGCGCCGCGCTGCAAAACCGTAATGCGGTCGGCAATCGAGGAGATCACCTTCATGTTGTGTTCCACCATAAGGATGGTGCGGCCCGCAGACACTTTCTTGATCAGTTGCGTGACGCGATCGACATCCTCGTGCCCCATGCCCTGGGTGGGTTCGTCCAGCAGCATCAGCTCCGGCTCCATGGCCAGGGTGGTGGCGATCTCCAGGGCACGCTTGCGGCCATAGGGCAGGTTGACGGTGATCTCGTCGGCCAGGTCTTCCAGCCCCACCTCGGCCAGCAACTGGCGGGCGCGGTCGTCCAGCTGGTGCAGGCTTTTGCTGCTGCGCCAGAAGTGGTAGCTGGTGCCCAGCTTGCGCTGCAAGGCCAGCCGCACGTTCTCCAGCAGGGTGAAGTTGGGGAACACCGCAGAAATCTGGAACGAGCGGATCACCCCCCGACGGGCAATCTGCGCCGGCTGTTCCTGGGTGATGTCCTGCCCGTTGAAAACGATGCGGCCCGAGGTCGGCACCAGGAACTTGGTCAGCAGGTTGAAGCAAGTGGTCTTGCCTGCGCCGTTCGGCCCGATGAGCGCATGGATAGAGCCTCGGCGCACGGCCAGATTCACATCGCTGACGGCGGTGAAGCCCTTGAACTCTTTGGTCAAGCGGGAGGTTTGGAGAATCGTGTCACTCATGCGCTACAGCTACAAATGGGTAAATCTGAGCGGTCGATCCTAAGTACGGTTTTCTTGCATCACATCGGGACAAGTGCCTAAGGGCAAACGGCGGTACGTTGATCTACCTAGCCCCCATTGAAAAAGCCTTTTGATTCAGGCAATCAAAAGGCTTCTTGGCGTTGCAGCATCAGCGGTGGCTGCTATCGCATTCAAATCATTTTCAAAGTAATTCCAGCACCTTTTCCGGGGGACGGCACAGGGCAGCCCCCTTGGGCGTGACGACGATGGGGCGGTTGAGCAAACGCGGGTGCTGGGCGACCGCCTCGAAGATTTGCGCATCGCTCATCGCCGGGTTGTCGATGCCCAGGGCCTGGTATTGCGCCTCCTTGCTGCGCAGCAGGTCGCGCACGGGCTGGCCGATGTGGGCGATCAGCTCGGCCAGCTCGGGGGCCGTCAAAGGGGTGGCCAGGTAGTCGATGACGGTCGGTTCGATGCCACGCTCGCGCAGCAATTGCAGGGCCCCACGCGAGTTGCTGCAGGCCGGGTTGTGGAAGATGGTGACGGTACTGGTACTCATAGGGCGGCCAGTGTAGGCAAGGCAGAAAAAATTTTCATCGCCGGGTGTTTTGCCTGCATGATCTACGATGTCTGATATTCCACAAAACGCTGCTTAAATTCGCATTTCACGATGACAAAGCGGTTTTTTTGCCATTTTCACCTTCATACTTCGTGATTCAAGAGGACTTGCCATGAAAAATTCTGAACGCAGCTTCGCCCGTCGCATTGACCTGACCTCGCTGCAACTGTTTGTTGCGGTGTGCGAGCTGGGCAGCATTGGCCGGGCGGCCGAGCGCGAGTACATCGCCGCCTCGGCGGTGAGCAAGCGCCTGTCCGACCTGGAAGCCGCGGTGGACACCGCCCTGCTCTACCGCCACAGCCGGGGCGTGACGCTGACGCCTGCGGGCGAGAGCCTGCTGCACCATGCCCGCAACGTGCTGTACGGGCTGGAGCGGATGCAGGGCGAACTCTCCGAATATTCCGACGGCGTGCGCGGCCATGTGCGGATGCACGCCACCATCTCGTCGATCGTGCAGTTCCTGCCCGAAGACCTGGGCAGCTTTGCCCGTGAACACAGCCAGATCAAGATCGACCTGCAAGAGCATTTGTCCGCCGACGTGCTGCAGGCCGTGCATGAGGGCACGGCCGACATCGGCATCTGCAACATGGGCCAGACCGACCCCAACGGCCTGCAAACCCGCCCCTACCGCAACGACCACCTGGTGCTGGTCACGCCCGAAGACCACCCGCTGACCGAGCGCAGCGCCGTCGCGTTCGAAGAAGTGCTGGACTGGGACGTGGTGGGCCTGCACGGCGGCAGCTCCATCAGCCTGGCCATGCGCGGCGCGGCCACCCGCAGCGGCACGACCCTGCGCCAGCGCATCCAGGTGACGAGCCTGGATGCCATGTGCCGCATGATCGACAACGGCCTGGGCGTGGGCCTGATTCCGCACCGCGCTTTCGAGCTGATGCACGGCGTGGGCCGCCTGCGCAGCGTGCCGCTGACCGATGCCTGGGCACAGCGCACCCTGAGCCTGGTGGCCCGCGACTTCGACGCCTTGCCGGTGACATCGCGTTTGCTGGTGGAACACCTCGGAAAAGGCTGGGAGCCAGCCGCCCCGAACGCTACCTAGAATCCCTCCCACAGCCTGCTGCGGCAGGCTTTTTTTCATCCCTACCCGAGAGTTAGCAAGCATGGGACGCACCCTGTACGACAAGATTTTTGACGAGCACGTCGTCCACACCGAGGACGACGGCACCTCCATCCTCTACATCGACCGTCACCTGGTGCATGAAGTGACCAGCCCGCAGGCGTTCGAGGGACTGCGTCTGGCCGGGCGCAAGCTGTGGCGCATCAGCTCGGTCGTGGCCACTGCCGACCACAACACCCCCACCGACGGCTGGGAGCGCGGCTACGACGGCATTGCCGACCCGATCAGCAAGGAGCAGATCACCACGCTGAACAGCAACATCGCCGAGTTTGGCGCCGCCGCCTTCTTCCCCTTCATGGACAAGGGCCAGGGCATCGTCCACGTCATGGGGCCGGAACAGGGCGCAACGCTGCCGGGCATGACCGTGGTCTGCGGCGACAGCCACACCAGCACGCACGGCGCCTTCGGCGCACTGGCGCACGGCATCGGCACCAGCGAGGTGGAACACGTCATGGCCACGCAGACCCTGCTGGCCAAAAAGGCCAAGAACATGCTGGTGCGCGTGGACGGCAAGGTGGCCCCCGGCATCACCGCCAAGGACATCGTGCTGGCCATCATCGGCAGGATCGGCACTGCCGGCGGCACCGGCTACACCATCGAGTTTGCCGGGCAGGCCATCCGCGACCTGTCCATCGAAGGGCGCATGACGGTGTGCAACATGGCCATTGAGGCCGGCGCCCGCGCCGGTCTGGTCGCCGTGGACGAGAAAACCATCGCCTACGTGAAAAACCGCCCCCTGGCCCCGACGGGCGTGGAGTGGGAGCAGGCCGTGGCGTACTGGCAGACGCTGCACTCGGACGACGACGCGCAGTGGGACGCCATCGTCACCCTGCAAGGCGCGGACATCGTGCCGCAGGTCACCTGGGGCACCAGCCCGGAGATGGTCGTCGGCGCCGACACCCGCGTGCCCGACCCGGACAAGGAAAAAGACGCCAACAAACGCGCCGCGATGGAGCGGGCGCTGACCTACATGGGGCTGGAGCCGGGCAAGCCGATCACCGACATCTGCATCGACAAGGTCTTTATCGGCAGCTGCACCAACAGCCGCATCGAAGACCTGCGGGCCGCCGCCGCCGTGGTGCAGAAGCTGGGCCGCAAAGTGGCGAAAAACGTCAAGCTGGCCATGGTCGTGCCCGGTTCCGGTCTGGTGAAGGCCCAGGCCGAAAGCGAAGGGCTGGACACCATCTTCACCGCCGCCGGTTTCCAGTGGCGCGAACCCGGTTGCAGCATGTGCCTGGCCATGAACGCCGACCGGCTGGAGCCGGGCGAGCGCTGCGCCAGCACCAGCAACCGCAACTTCGAAGGCCGCCAGGGCGCGGGCGGGCGCACCCATCTGGTCAGCCCGGCCATGGCCGCCGCTGCCGCCGTTCACGGGCATTTTGTCGATATCCGCCAATTCGCCTGAATCCGAAGCACCGGAACTTTTCCTCGTTTCTTACCCCCTCACTTTTCATTCACCCCTGCAAGGAGCACACCATGAAAAAGACTGCTGTATTCATCTCCCTGGCCCTGGCTTTCGCCCTGAGCGGTTGCGGCAACACCTGGTCCGGCGTCAAGCAGGACACCAAACGCGCCGGTCAGGCCACGGGCGAGGGCATCGAAAAAGCGGGCGAGAAGATTCAGGAAATTTCCAAGTAATCCCTCACTGACATGCAGAAATTCACCATCCACCAAGGGCTGGTGGCACCGATGGACCGCGAGAACGTGGACACCGACGCCATCATCCCCAAGCAATTCCTCAAATCGATCAAGAAGACCGGCTTCGGCCCCAACCTGTTCGACGAATGGCGCTACCTGGACCAGCCCGGCCAGCCCGGCGTGCCGGAGTCCGAGCGCAAGCCGAACCCGGACTTCGTGCTCAACCAGCCGCGCTACCAGGGCGCATCCGTCCTGCTGGCCCGCAAGAACTTCGGCTGCGGCTCCAGCCGCGAACACGCCCCCTGGGCGCTGGAGCAGTACGGCTTTCGCTGCGTCATCGCGCCCAGCTTTGCCGACATCTTCTTCAACAACTGCTTCAAGAACGGCATGTTGCCCATCGTGCTGCCCGAGGCCACGGTCGACCTGCTGTTCAACGAAGTCTTCGCCTTCCCCGGCTACAAGCTCACCGTCGACCTGGAGCGGCAGGTCATCGTGCGCCCCCAGGGCGAGGAAATCCCCTTCGACGTCAACCCCTTCCGCCGTGAATGCCTGCTCGGCGGCCTGGACGACATCGGCCTGACCCTGCGCCACAAGGACAAGATCGCCGCCTTCGAAGCCGAGCGCCTGGCCCGCAAGCCCTGGCTGGCGCACAGCCTGGTGCAACGCTGATCGCATACAAAACAAGAGCTTATTCCGCTGATGAACATTGATTTTCAGAGTGTTTCATATCTGAATACCAATGTTTATCAGCGGAAACAGCTATCAAAAATATCCAAGGAAATCCCATGACCCAAAAAATCGCCGTCCTGCCCGGCGACGGCATCGGCCCGGAAATCGTCGCTGAAGCCGTCAAAGTCCTCAATGCCCTCCAGCTTGACCTGCACCTGGAAACCGCCCCCGTCGGCGGTGCCGGTTACGAAGCCGCCGGCCACCCCCTGCCGCCCGCCACGCTGAAGCTGGCGCAGGAGGCCGACGCCATCCTGTTCGGCGCCGTGGGCGACTGGAAATACGACACCCTGGAACGCGCCCTGCGCCCGGAGCAGGCCATCCTCGGCCTGCGCAAGGCCCTGGGCCTGTTCGCGAACTTCCGCCCCGCCATCTGCTACGAGCAACTGGTCGGCGCCTCCAGCCTCAAGCCCGAGCTGGTCGCGGGCCTGGACATCCTCATCATCCGCGAGCTGACCGGCGACATCTACTTCGGCCAGCCGCGCGGCCGCCGCACCGCCGAAGACGGCCACTTCCCCGGCACCGAGGAAGCCTTCGACACCATGCGCTACAGCCGCCCGGAGATCGAGCGCATCGCCCACGTCGCCTTCCAGGCCGCGCAAAAGCGCAACCAGCGTGTCACCAGCGTGGACAAGGCCAACGTGCTGGAAACCTCCCAGCTCTGGAAAGACGTCATGACCGAAATCGGCCAGCAGTACCCGGACGTGCAGCTCGACCACATGTACGTGGACAACGCCGCCATGCAGCTCGTCAAGGCCCCCAAGCGCTTCGACGTGGTCGTCACCGGCAACATGTTCGGCGACATCCTCTCGGATGAAGCCTCCATGCTCACCGGCTCCATCGGCATGTTGCCCAGCGCCAGCCTGAACGACAAAAAGCAGGGCCTGTACGAACCCAGCCACGGCAGCGCCCCCGACATCGCCGGCCAGGGCATCGCCAACCCGCTGGCCACCATCCTCAGCGCCGCCATGATGCTGCGCTTCAGCCTGGGCCACGAAGCCGCCGCCCAGCGCATCGAAGCCGCCGTGCAAAAGGTGCTGGCCCAGGGCCTGCGCACCGCCGACATCTGGAGCGAAGGCACCACCAAGGTCAATACCGCACAAATGGGCGATGCGGTGGTGGCAGCGCTGTAATTGCCGCCATCAATCGGCATAGGGGGCCTCCATCCAGGAGGCACCCCTGCCACACCACCCGGCATGCGGTTCCGCACCGGGCGGTTCGAGAGCTTGAGGTCATGAGAGTCTGGGCAAGCCCAGCCGGTCGAAGTGCGCAATAGTCAGCACGCTGTTGAGCAGCTTGGCACTGCCCCGCCACCAGCGCCGGCCATTGACCGACACCTGCCGCGCAACGTCGTGCGTGGCCCCCAGTGAGCGCAGTTCGCGGTAGATCGTTGCCCCGCGCTTCCAGTGCCTGAGCTGTAGGGCACGCAGACGGTGGCGCAGCCATTCGTCCAGCTCGCGCCAGACTCCGGGTGTTTGCACCAGCCCGAAGTACGCCTTCCAGCCCAGCAGGTAGGGCCTGAGCTTGTCCACCACTTGGCTTATGCTGCGCCCGATCGAGCGGCGCGTGAGTTGCCTGATCCGGGCCTTGAAGTTGCCGATGGCCTTGGCGGCCACCTTGTATTTCACTTCCCGGCCCTTGGCCACCCACAGGGCATAACCCAGAAACTTGCGTCCGAAGACGCTGCTTACGGCACTCTTGGCTTCGTTGATCTCAAGCCTGAGCTTGCCGTACAACCTCCTGAGCCACCCCATGACCCGCTCACCCGCCTTCTTGCTGCCTACGTAGACGTTGCAGTCGTCGGCATACCGCGCGAAGCTGTACGTCCACCACCACACGCTTGCCCGCCTGCACGAAGCTGCGAGCGGCTTTGACTGCGTCGTGCGCCCGTCTGCCTGGCCTGAACCCGTGGCTGTGTTCGCTGAAGCTGGGGTCGATCAGCGGTTGCAGCACTTGCAGTAGTGCCTGCTGGATAAGCCCATCCACCACCGTGGGGATGCCCAGCTCTCGCTGGCTGCCGTCCGGTTTGGGGATCATGACCCTGCGCACCGGCTTTGGCCGGTATTGGCCTGCAAGTATCTGGCCGCGAATCTCTGTCCAACCCGTTTGCAGCAGTTGGCCGGTTTGCTGGATGTCCAGCCCATCGGCGCCTGCCGCTCCTTTGTTGGCCTTGACCCGCTTCCAGGCTGCTTGCAGGTTCTCTCGCGTCAGCGCCGCTTGCAGCAGGGTGCCAGCCCCTGCTGCCCGCTTTGCCGACCCTGTGCCCTGGTGTTCACGGGGCGGGCCGCTGGCTTCGTCGCTGACTGGCTCGCGTTCGGCTTCACCGTGCGCTATCCCCGCCCGCCCGGATGGCTCCGGCATCTGACGCATGGCCTTTGGCATCCCTCGTGTCCTCGGTCACTCACTCTCGTTCGGCCCTTCGCATTCGCCTTGTAGCCTCATCGGCCCCGGCTCCTGCTACTACGGCCTCTGCTGACTTCTCGCTCCAGCAGCGCTGTCGCCCTTTCAGGCGCAAGGCGAGATCTCCCCAGGTAAGAGTCGCACTCCTTCATCGCACAACCGCCGCATCTACGCCACTTCGCCTTGGTCACGAGAGCTTCGTGGTTGCTTGCCCACTCGCCCTGCTCGGCAGCGCCTTCTATGCGGTTCTTGTTCATCGGCTCGCGATTTACGCTTCACGCTTCCTTCCCACACTCGGTCGCCCTCATGCAGTTGCGCTTCACTTCGCTCGTTGTGACCAACTCGCGGCGGGACTTGCACCCGCAGGAGTGCGCCCATGCTGGGCGCACAAGCAAGGGCGCTGCCCCTTCCGGGGACAGCGCCCTTGTTGCATTTCCGGCCCCCTGCCCGCTGCTGCCGGGCATGGCCGGCGTTTACAGCGAACGCGGCACATCCACCCCCTGCGCATACGCCTGGTAGCCCATCCACAGGCTTTGCGCAATGCGCTCGGCCGCAGCAACGGCCTGCTCTGCCAGCGCCTGATTGGCTTGCTCGGCAGCGGTCGTGCGCCACAGGGCCAGCCATTCGCGGAACAGCTCCGCGTTCAGACCGGGCAGGGCAACATGCTTGGGCATGGGCGCACCGCTGAAGCGCCCGGTACGCAGCAGGACGCTCGACCAGAAATCGACCAGCCGGTCCAGGTGCGCAGGCCAGTCGTCGATATGGCCATTGAAGATGGGGCCAAGGTTCGGGTGCTGGCGGATGCGGTCGTAGAACTGGTGTACCAGGGCGGTGATTTCTTCTTCGGTGCAGAGTGCGCGAGGGGCATGCATGGCGTAGGTTTCCCGGGGAGAGCATAAAAAATGCGCAGACCCTGCCGCGCAAGACAATGGCTGGATTTTAGGTAAAGCTTTTTATTGCAGCAGCACCATCACCCAGACGAAGGCTTTATCGAAACGACCAGATCAATCGTGCATTTTCGTCAAAACGACGAAGAATATCGCCATTCCGAAGTAACGCCGGTGACCGGGTTTCCTCTAAAATCCATCCCCTATGTTCCACGCGCTGCCCACCTCCTGCCCCCTGCCGTCCACCCTGCCGGACGGCGCGGCGCGTGCCTCCATTACCACCACCACGATTACCGGCTGATCCAGCCCGGCTCGTCGTGCGCCCTTAGAACCGGCCAGACGAGCCGGGCGGAAACAGTCCGGCGACACTGTTTTCCCACTTCTAACTGAAAGGGCGTTTTTATGAGTAAGCAATTGGTTGGCCTCGTAGGCTGGCGCGGCATGGTCGGCTCCGTGCTGATGGAACGGATGCAGGCCGAAGGCGATTTCGACCTGATCGAGCCGGTGTTCTTCTCCACCTCCAACGCGGGCGGTGCCGCCCCCGCCATGGCCAGGACGCACACCCAGCTCAAGGACGCCCACGACATCGCCGCGCTGGCCCAGTGCGACATCATCATCACCTGCCAGGGTGGCGATTACACCAACGAAGTGTTCCCGAAAATCCGCGCTGCGGGCTGGAGCGGCCACTGGATCGACGCGGCTTCGTCGCTGCGCATGAAGGACGATGCCGTCATCGTCCTCGACCCCGTGAACCAGGACTTGATCGAGCAGAAGCTGGCCGCTGGCGGCAAGAACTGGATCGGCGGCAACTGCACCAACTCCATCCTGCTGATGGGCGTGGGCAGCCTGTTCAAGGCCGGGCTGGTGGAGTGGGTCAGCTCCATGACCTACCAGGCCGCCTCCGGCGGCGGGGCCAATCATATGCGCGAGCTGCTCAAGGGCATGGGCGTGATCCACAGCGCAGTGGCAGACAAGCTGGCCACGCCATCGTCGGCCATTCTGGAAATCGACCGCCAGGTCGCGCAAACCATCCGCAGCGATGTGCCGACCGAGTTTTTCGGCGCTCCGTTGGCGGGCGGCCTGATTCCCTGGATCGACGCACAACTGGACAACGGCCAATCCAAGGAAGAGTGGAAGGGCCAGGCCGAGGTGAACAAAATCCTCGGCACCCCGACCACCATTCCCGTCGATGGCCTGTGCGTGCGTGTCGGCGCGATGCGCTGCCACTCCCTGGCGCTGACGCTGAAACTGAAAAAAGACCTGCCCCTGGCTGAGATCGAGGCACTGATCCAGGCAGGCAACCCCTGGGTGAAGTTCGTCGCCAACGACCGCGCCCTGACCGTGAAGGAACTGACCCCGGCCAGCATCACCGGCGGCCTGCAAGTGGGCGTGGGCCGTGTGCGCAAGTTAAACATGGGGCCGCAGTACCTCTCGGCCTTCGTGATCGGCGACCAACTGCTGTGGGGCGCTGCCGAGCCGCTGCGCCGTATGCTGCGCATCCTGCTCAAGGCGTAACCTTGCGCAACACGGAGAAAGGGAGGCCCGCGCGGCCTCCTTTTTGTTTCAGAAAAAAACAAACTGTGTTTTAGTCGCCACAATCCCTGCTTTTCCCCGGACTAAGCCATCCTGCCTGTGCTTATTCTTCGGCAAACAGATGGGGCGTCGCCATAATCGCGTACTTGGCCTGTCGCTCCAATGACATCGCACAGGGCAGCACCTCTCGCGCTGCTGCTAGAAAAACTTGCCGCCCAGAAGCGGCTGATGACCGGGATATGAACACAACTATGCGCCGTTGGAAATTCTCTGCCCTTGCCTCCGCTGCCTGTCTATGCGCAGCGCTCTACGCTCCCAATGCCGCAGCCCTTTCGCTGGGCGCCATCCACGTGCAGTCGCACTTGGGCGAGCCTTTGCGGGCCGAAATAGATATCCCGGAACTGAGCGCGGCGGAAGCCGCTTCCCTGCAGACCACGCTGGCTACCCCGGACATTTTCCAGGCCCACGGCATGGAATTCGGCGCCATTGCCCGCAGCGTGCGTATCGAACTGGTGCACCGCGCCCAAGGCGCATCGAAAATCAAGCTATCGACCACGACGCCGGTCAACGATCCATTCATCGACCTGATCCTGCAAGCCAACTGGAACGCCGGCAACCTCACGCGCAGTTACACCCTGCTGCTGGATCCGCCCCCTGCGGCAGCCGCGCCAGCGCCCACCGTGGCTGCACAGGCCAGCCCCCCGGCACAAACAGGCCGCAGCTACCGCTCCCAGCCACGGGTGCAGGCGACCATCCCGGCCACGGCAGCGCCCGCTGCAACCACATCGGCCTCCGGTGACGTCACCGTCCGCCCCGGGGACACCGCCGGGCGCATCGCCACAGCCCATGCCATCGCTGGCGTCTCCCTTGACCAGATGTTGGTCGCCATGCTGCACAGCAACCCCTCGGCCTTCATTGGCGGCAACATCAACCGCATCAAGGCCGGGGCCGTCCTGAACATGCCCGATGCCGAGCAAGCGCACAGCACTTCGGCCAAGGAAGCCCGGCAGATCGTTGCCGCCCAGAGCAGAGACTTCAACGCCTACCGGCGCAAGCTGGCCGAACGCACGGCCAAGGCACAGGTCGGTGCCGCCGAACGCAGCGCCTCGGGCAAGGTGCAGGCCCAAGTACAGGACAGCGGCACCGCAACCGCCCCGGCCGACAAGCTGACGCTCTCGAAGGGCGCTGTCGCCGCCAAGGCAGAAGAACAACTGGCACAGGAAAAACAGGCTGCCGCCCAGGACGCCCGGGCGCAAGAGTTGCAGCGCAACCTTGCCGAACTGGAAAAAATCAGCAACGACACTGCCCAGGAAGCCACCGTGGCCGCCGGCAGCGTAGCCGCTTCGCCGGAAACCACGACGGCACCCAGCACAGCCCCCGAAGAACCTGTCGCCACGCTCGCCGTGCCCGCCAATTTGCCCACGCCTGCGGCAGACGCCGATGCCGCGACCGAACAACCGGCCCCCGAACCCGCCCCCAAGGACGAGGTCAAAAAGCCCGCTCCCAAGAAACCCGCGCCCCCTCCGCCACCGGCGCCCGAACCGTCGTTCATCGACGATCTGCTCGGCAACCCCCTGGTACCTGCTGGCGCAGCAGGCATCGTGGCCTTGCTCGGTCTGCTGGTATGGCGCAAACGCAAACAGCAGCAAGCCAGCCCCACCAATTTTGCCGACACCAGCCTGGACGTAGGCCAATTGCCACCGGACTCGCTGTTTGACAGCAGCGGCGGCCAGCAAGTGGACACCAAGAGCGAAGGCGCCCCCAGCACGATGGCCTACTCTCCCAGCCAGCTGGATGCCAGCGGCGACGTCGATCCCATTGCCGAAGCCGATGTTTACCTGGCCTACGGCAAGGAAGACGAAGCGCTGAAAATTCTGCGCGAGGCCCTGCGCACGGCGCCCGACCGCGTGCCCTTGCACGTCAAACTGGCGGAAATCTACGCCAAGCAGCAGGACCTGACCCAGCTGGAAATCACGGCCCGCACGGTGCACAACTTGACCCAGGGCACTGGTGCCGATTGGGAACGGGTACGCGCCCTGGGCTTTAGCATGGATCCGTACAACACGCTGTACACCGACGACCAGCCCGCCCCGGCAGCGGCCCCTGCGGCCACCTCCGGGTTCGCCCAGGCTCTGGCCGAATCTGCCGCGCCACAAGCGCCCGCAACCCCGATTGACGACACGACCGGCCAATTCATTGCAGCCCTGGACAGCCAGCTTGACATAGCCGCACCGCCCTCGCACCAGGATCTGCCCTCGCAAATTCAGGATACCCAGTTCGCCGAAGGCCCCCCCAGCACCCAGGATGCCGTACCGGCATTCGACTTCAACGCGCTGGATCTGGATCTGCCGACCGCTGCGGTCGTGACGGACACCGCCCCCACTGAAACGGCCGCACCGGAAGCTGCCACACCGAGCGCGGAAGCGCTGGACTTCACCCTGGACAGTAGTTTTGCCCTGCCCGAATCGCCCGCACCGGCCCCCGCCAGCGCTCCAGCTGCAGCGGCGGATGATTTCGGTCTAAGCACCCTGGATTTCAGCGATGCCGACCAGCCTGCTGCACCCGACGACTTTGGCCTGAGCCAGCTCGACCTGGGGGATACCGCCACCCCGGCAGCAGCGTCCGACCTTGGCCTGGATTCCATCCAGTTCAACGACTTGCCAGCCGACCCTGCCGACGGCGCCGCCAACGACCCCCTCACCACGAAACTGGATCTGGCCCAGGAATTTGCCATGATTGGCGATGCCGAAGGTGCCCGGGCCCTGATCGAGGAAGTCCTTGCTGAAGCCGACGGTACCTTGAAAGTACGCGCCCAGAAGATGTTGAGCGAACTGGACTGATGGCCATTTTCTGCACTCCGTCCCGCCATCACGCCCAGGAGCCGCCATGCGCATAGCCCTGGGGGTGAGCTACAGCGGCAGCCGCTACCAGGGCTGGCAAAGCCAGCCGAGCGGCAACACCGTGCAAGACCAACTCGAAGCGGCCCTGGGCCGCTTTGCTACGCAGAAGATCAGCACCCTCTGTGCTGGCCGCACCGATGCCGGGGTGCATGGCCTGATGCAGGTGGTGCATTTCGACACCGACTTGCAGCGAGCGCCCAACTCCTGGGTGCGCGGCACCAATACTTTTTTGCCGTCGGACATCGCCGTGCATTGGGCGCGGGAAGTGCCCAGCGGGCCGGAAGGCTTTCACTGCCGCGCCAGCGCCACGGCCCGCCGCTATGCCTACGTGCTGCTGCAATCGCCCGTGCGTCCCAGCGTCGAGGCCGGGCGCGTCGGCTGGGTGTTCATGCCCCTGCAACTGGAGGCCATGCGCCAGGCTGCGCAACTGCTGCTGGGCGAGCACGATTTTTCCTCGTTCCGCGCCTCGGGCTGCCAGGCGAAAACGCCGGTCAAGACCCTGCATCGCATCGACATCCGCTTCACCCCCGCAGCGCCTGCGCCGATGCGCGAGAACCAGGAAATGCCCTGCGGCTACTGGCGCTTCGAGTTCGAGGGCAACGCCTTTCTGCACCACATGATCCGCAACATCATGGGCTGCCTGATCTACATCGGCCAGGGCAGCCAGCCCGTGGCCTGGATGCAGCAGGTGCTCGATGCCCGTTCCCGCGATGCGGCTGCGCCCACTTTCAGCCCCGATGGCCTGTACTTCCTCGGCCCGGTGTACGACCCCGGTTGGGAGCTGCCCGGCAGCACCCCGCCCTTTGCCTGGCTGCCCTGAGATGTCCACAACACTTGCCCGCACCCGTATCAAGATCTGCGGCCTGACACGCGAGCAGGACGTGGATGCTGCCGTCGCCGCCGGGGCAGACGCCATCGGCTTCGTGCTCTACCCCAAAAGCCCGCGTGCCGTCACCGTCCAGCGGGCTGTCGAACTGGCCCAGCGGCTGCCACCGTTCGTCACGCCAGTGCTGCTGTTCGTCAATCCGACGCCTACGGAAGTGATAGCTGCCTGCGCTTTGGTGGCGGGCGCAACCGTGCAATTTCATGGCGATGAAACACCGCAGCAATGCTGGCAGGCCAGCGATGCCGGGCGTCTGCCCTTCCTGCGGGCCGCGCGGATTCCGCTGGGCGAGGCCGGGCGCAGCTTTGACCTATTAAAATACGCCGATCAATACTCTCAGGCCCAGGCCATCTTGCTGGACGCCCATGTGGACGGCTACGGTGGCGCGGGCCAAACCTTCAATTGGTCACTGCTTCCTCCAAACGTCGCTGCTCACCTCGTTTTGTCTGGTGGACTCACACCTGCAAACGTGACCGATGGTGTGCGCCTGCTGCGCCCGCGCTGCCGTTCGCTGGCCGTTGACGTCAGCTCCGGCGTGGAAGCCTCCGCGCCCGATGGCAGTCCCCGCAAAGGCATCAAGGATGCCGAAAAAATCCAGCAATTCGTCGCTGCCGTCCGTGCAGCCGATGCCACCCCTTTTTGAGCCATTGATCCATGTTTGACTACCACTACCCCGACGCCGCAGGCCACTTCGGCCCCTATGGCGGCAGTTTCGCCAGCGAGACGCTGACCTTCGCCCTGAAAGAGTTGCGCGACGCCTGGGCGCACTACCAGAACGATGCCGACTTTCAGGCCGAATACCAGCGCGAGCTGGCGCACTTCGTGGGCCGCCCCTCGCCCGTGTACCACGCCCAGCGTCTGAGCCAGGAAATCGGCGGCGCCCAGATCTTCCTGAAGCGCGAAGACCTCAACCACACCGGCGCCCACAAGATCAACAACGTCATCGGCCAGGCCATGCTCGCCAGGCGCATGGGCAAGCCGCGCATCATTGCCGAAACCGGTGCCGGTCAGCACGGCGTGGCCACGGCCACCATCTGCGCCCGTTACGGCCTGGAGTGCATCGTCTACATGGGCGCAGAAGACGTGAAGCGCCAAAGCCCCAACGTGTTCCGCATGAAGCTGCTGGGCGCCACCGTGGTACCGGTCGAATCCGGCAGCAAGACCCTGAAGGACGCGCTGAACGAAGCCATGCGCGACTGGGTGGCGAATGTGGACAACACCTTCTACATCATCGGCACCGTGGCCGGCCCCGCCCCCTACCCGGCAATGGTGCGCGACTTCCAGCGCGTGATCGGCGAGGAATGCCTGACGCAAATGCCCGAACTGCTGGCCAGCCTGCAACTGGCGGGCAGCCAGCCCGATGCCGTGGTGGCCTGCGTGGGCGGCGGCAGCAATGCCATGGGCATCTTCCACCCCTACATCCCCTTCGAGAACACGCGCCTGATCGGCGTGGAAGCCGCTGGCGAGGGGCTGGACACGGACAAGCACGCGGCCTCGCTGCAAAAAGGCTCCAGCGGCGTGCTGCATGGCAACCGCACCTTCATCCTGCAGGATGCGGACGGCCAGATCACCGAAACGCACAGCATCAGCGCCGGGCTGGACTACCCCGGCGTCGGCCCGGAACACGCCTGGCTGCAGGAGCTGGGCCGCGCCCAGTACGTCGGCATCACCGATGGCGAGGCCCTGGCTGCCTTCCACCGCCTGTGCCGCACCGAAGGCATCATCCCCGCGCTGGAATCGAGCCACGCCGTGGCCTATGCCATGCAGTTGGCCCGGGAAATGCGCCCCGAGCAATCCATCCTGGTCAATCTCTCGGGCCGGGGCGACAAGGACATCGGCACCGTGGCCGACCTGTCCGGCGAAGATTTCTACGACCGCCCCTCCATGCGTGGCCTGAAAGTCAAAGGAAGCGACAAAACATGAGCCGCATCACCGCAACATTCGACAAACTGCGCAGCGAAGGCCGCCAGGCGCTGATCCCCTTCATCACCGCCGGGTACCCCTTTCCTGCCATCACCCCGGGCCTGATGCACGGCATGGTGGAAGCGGGCGTGGACATCATCGAGCTGGGCGTGCCCTTCTCCGACCCGATGGCCGACGGCCCCGTCATCCAGAAAGCCGGGGAACGCGCCATTGCCAACGGCGTGAACCTGTCCAAGGTGCTGGGCTACGTGCGCGAATTCCGCCAGAAAAACCAGCACACCCCCGTGGTGCTGATGGGCTACGCCAACCCGGTGGAGCGCTACGACCAGCAGCACGGCGCCGGCGCCTTCGTGCGCGATGCCGCCGCTGCCGGACTGGACGGCATGCTGGTGGTGGACTACCCGCCGGAAGAATGCAAGGAGTTCGCTGCCCAGCTCAAGGCCCACGGCATGGACATGATCTTCCTGCTGGCCCCCACCAGCAGCGACGAGCGCATCCAGGAAATCGCCCAGGTGGCCACCGGTTACGTCTACTACGTCTCGCTCAAGGGCGTGACCGGTTCGGCGGCGCTGGACACCGACGACGTGGCCCGGATGCTGGAGCGCATCAAGCAGCACGTCCACATCCCCGTGGGCGTGGGCTTTGGCATCCGCGACGGCCAGACCGCGCACACCGTGGCCCAGGTGGCCGATGCCGTCATCATCGGCAGCCGCATCATCCAGTTGCTGGAAGACCAGCCGCACGAGAAAGTCACCCCCCTGGCGGTGGACTTCCTGCGCGGCATCCGCAAGGCAATGGACGCATAATGCCGCCCTTGGCCAGTGATACCGCTGGCCGCTGTCGCTAGATTGAAGGAGGAGCCATGTCCTGGCTTGAAAAGCTGCTGCCGACCAAGGCCCAAGCAACCGAACCCAAAGAGCGCCACCAGCAGATCCCCGAGGGCCTGTGGGTGAAATGCCCCTGCTGCGAATCGGTGCTGTACAAAACCGATTTGCAGAAAAACCAGAACGTCTGCCCCACCTGCAGCCACCACCACCGCATCAACGCCCGCGACCGCCTGAACCACTTCATGGACGGCGAAGGCCGCTATGAAATCGGCCAGGAAGTCATCCCCGTCGATGCGCTGAAATTCAAGGACAGCCGCAAATACCCCGAGCGCCTGAAAGAAGCGCTGGAGAACACCGGCGAGACAGATGCCCTGGTCGTCATGGGCGGCACCGTCAAAGGCATCGAGCTGGTCGCTGCGTGCTTCGAGTTCGACTTCATGGGCGGCAGCATGGGCTCCGTCGTCGGCGAGCGCTTCTGCCGGGGCGTGGAAACCGCCATCGAACAGAAAGTGCCCTTCATCTGCTTCACCGCCACCGGCGGCGCCCGGATGCAGGAAGGGCTGCTCTCGCTCATGCAGATGGCCAAGACCAACGCCGCGCTGACCCGCCTGGCGCAAAAAGGCCTGCCCTACATCAGCGTGCTCACCGACCCCACCATGGGCGGCGTCTCCGCCGGGTTTGCCTTTGTCGGCGACATCGTCATGGCCGAACCCAACGCCCTCATCGGCTTTGCCGGCCCGCGCGTGATTGAAACCACCGTGCGCGTCAAACTGCCCGAAGGCTTCCAACGCGCCGAATTCCTGCAGGAAAAAGGCGCGGTGGACATGATCGTCGACCGCCGCGACCTGCGTGACCGCATCGCCAGCAGCCTGGCCATGCTGCAGCGCCTGCCTGCCGACGCCATTATCTAAAACTTTTTTCAATAGCTATCAGCGCCCGCCAGGCATTGCTTTGCGGGCGTTTTTTTATAAATATCTGCCATGTCCGACCGCCTTGCCGTCCTGCCCCAATACCTGCTGCCCAAACAAGCCCTGACCCGCCTGATGGGTCGCCTTGCCGGCCTGGAAGGCGGGGCCGCCACCACCGCCGTCATCCGCTGGTTCATCCAGCGCTACAACGTCAACATGGGCGAAGCGCTGGAGGCCGACCCCGCCGCGTACAAAAGCTTCAACCAGTTCTTCACCCGCCCCCTGCGCCCCGGCGTGCGCCCCCTGGCCGATGCCGACTGGATCTGCCCCGTCGATGGGGCCATCAGCCAACTGGGTGCCATCACCGGCAACGCAGGCGACCAGATTTTTCAGGCCAAGGGCCACCACTACAGCACCCAGGCCCTGGTCGGCGGCGATGCTCAACTGGCCGCGCAATTTGCCCACGGCCACTTCGCCACCATCTACTTAAGCCCGCGTGACTACCACCGCATCCACATGCCCTGCGCAGGGCGGCTGCTGCGCATGATCCACGTGCCGGGCGAGCTGTTCTCCGTCAACCCCACCACCGCCCGGGGCGTGCCCGGCCTGTTCGCCCGCAACGAGCGCGTGGTCTGCGTGTTCGAGGGCGAGTTCGGCCCCTTCGTACTGGTGCTGGTCGGCGCCACCATCGTCGGCAGCATGGCCACCGTCTGGCACGGCTTGGTCAACCCGCCGCGCCCCGGCCAGTTGCGTGAATGGCACTACACCGACCAGCACATCCACCTGCAACGCGGCGAGGAAATGGGCCGCTTCCTGCTCGGCTCCACCGTCGTGCTGCTCATGCCCCAGGGTGGCCTGCAATTCAACCCCGGCTGGCAAGCCGCCACCCCCGTACGCCTGGGCGAAGCCATGGCCCGGCAAGGCTGACACACCCCGCCCGCCAACCCCACTCTGCGTACCCAGCGCCTGCCAGACCACGCTCTGGAGGCGCTTTTTTTTTACGCACCCTGAGCGGCCCGACACAGTGTGTCGCACCGGCTTCTTACAGTGGCTTGCACGGCACGGCCTTCACCGCTGCGCCTGCTGCCCACCCCTTGAATGGAAAGAAGCCCATGCCCTCCTTTTGCTCCCAATGCGGCCAACCTGCCCCGGAACACGACCCCTCCTGCCTCGTGCACCGGCTAGCGCAGCAACGCCTGCCGCCCCTGGCCGAGAAAACACCCTTTGCCAATCCCGCCCCTACGCCAGCGGATAGCAGGCCTCATGCAGCCAAACCGCCCCAGCCCCAGGGCAAGACAGGCCACCGTTATTTCAGCCCCTTGAATAAATTTATCTGGGTATTGGCTTTCGCCCCGTTGATCGGCCTGTTTCTTGAATACACCATCGCCCATCTGTTCTACAGCAGCAGTTTCAAGGCCAATGCTGCGTTTCAGGCTGGTTACTTCTTTTGGGTCACGGTCCTTCTGAATATCAAACTCTGCATGCAGGATGAAAAGCACCTGAAAAAACACGGTATCGACACCCAGCCCATCGGCGCAGCATGGCTGGTGCCCGTGTATATCTTCAAAAGAAGCAAGCACCTGCAAGACGGCCCCCTGTATTTCTACCTCTGGATTGGCAGCATGATTGCCGCCGTTATTTTGAACGCCTGATCTTTTCCGAAGGCGACGCCAGCATTTTCTACAACGGCGAAATCCGGTAATCCGCCCCCATATCCAGAAAGTCCCACCATGAGTTTTTGCCGAGGCTGCGGCACCACGCTGCACGAAACCGCCCCCACCTGCCCGCACTGCGGCGCTCCTCAAAACCTGCCATCCGCCGACACCCCCGGCACGCTCTGGCTGCCCGTACCGGCGCTGGTCGTGGGCATCCTGGCGCTGCTGGCCGCCATCGGTCTGGCAGACTCCGAACTCATCGACCAGGAGGAATACATAGGCACCCTGCTGTTCGCCGGCATCGCCATCGCCCTGGGCGCCGTCGGCACCTACCAGCAGGAAAAAGGCCGGGGCATGTCCATTGCCGGATTGGTACTGGGCAGCATCGCCCTGGTGATTGGGCTTGCAATTTGAAAAAAGAGAGCTGCCAGCGCTGATATTCAGAAGATTTCAAGGATAAAAACACCTGAAATCATTGCCAATCAAGCGCGAGCAGCTTCCTTTATCGAGAAATTATTCCTCTCGCGCCGCCTGCTGCGCCAGCACGCGACGCTCTGCATCGTCCAGCACATCCGCCACCCGCACATCCAGCGCCGCACACAGACGCAACAACATGCGCACGCTGGGGCTGCTGCGGCCCAGCTCGATCAGCGACAGGTAATTGCGATCCATCTGCACGCGCAGGGCCAAGTCGGACTGGCTCCAGCCCCGCTCCGTCCGCAACTTGCGCAGCGCCTGCCCCAGCGCCTGATCGACCACATCGCTCATGGCGCAAGCGTGCGGCAGCTTGTGTCTCAAAATGCCGTATAAATACGGCAGAATGTGACAGACAAGCGCTTACATATCAAACATAAAGATTCTTTTAGTAACACGACACAACCTGTCGCACCCCAGAACTACAGTCCGCCACACCGCCACTCACTGGTACTGAACATGCCTCCCCGCCCCCCTGCTGCTGCCACCAACGCCAAAGACACCAAAGGCGAAAAACTCGCCCAGCGCCTGGCGCACATCATTGCCCGGCTGCACCAGGGCGAAACCATCGACAAACACCAGTTGGCGACCAAATTCGACGTCGATGTTCGCACCATCGAACGCGACCTGCACCAGCGCCTGCAAGGCATTGCCGAACGCAACCCCCAGGGCCAATGGCAGCTCACCCTGACCGCCCAAAGCACCATCCCGGCCAGGCACCTGCACGACTACGCCCGCATGGCCGGTACCGAACACCTGTTCCCCAACAACACCCTGCCCTACCTGCTGGAACAACTGGCCACCCCCAAGCAGCGCCGCGCCACCCACGTCCAGCCCGTGCCGCATGAAGACCTGGACGGCAACACCCCCACCTTCACCGCGCTGGAAACCGCCATCGCCCAGCGCCACCTGTGCCGCTTCACCTACAAAACCAAACCGCGCAGCGCCCAGCCCTACCGCCTGATTCATAAAAACGGCGTCTGGTACCTGGCCGCCGAAGAAGCAAGCCGCCTGAAAAACTTCAGCATCGCGCTGATCGAAAACCTGCAAGTCGATACCAGCCAGCACTTCACCCCCAAGCAAACCCACCTGGAATACATCGCCGCCAAAGACGACGTGTGGTTTACCGAACAAACCACCGAAGTCCTGCTGCGCGTGGCCCCCGCCATCGCCCACTACTTCGCCCGCCGCCCGCTGCTGCCCCGGCAACAGCACCGCCAGGACAGCGACGGCACCCTGCTCGTCACCACCCATATCAACCACATCAACCAGTTATTGCCCGTAGTGCGCTATTGGCTGCCGCATGTGCGGATTATTCAGCCGGTGGCGTGGCAGGAAGAATTGATGAAGGGGTTGCGGGAGGTGTTGGGGCAGTGGAATCCATAACCAGCACATAGGAGACCCACACCATGCAATTCATTCTTTTTTTGCTGCTTGTATTCACCATCGGTTGTGTGATGTATGGAATTTCTGCGGGGGTGCAAGGAATTCAACAGGGCGCTAGCTGGCTGGCCAATCACAGCCACGACGACAACACCAACCAACTCCAATCTACTAAGCACTCCAACACCACAGACAGTAACGAGCAAGCCTCCAATACTGCACACGGCATTGAAGAACTACAGACGCTTTTTGCCCTACATCAACAAGGCGCACTGACTTCGCAAGAGTTTCAAGAAATGAAAAAGCACTTGCTGCTCTCCCTTCGCTCCAAACAGCATGGTCACTAAAAGCCATTTTTGATTCTCTCCTCTGAAAGATTTTCTATGACTATTCCACTTATTATCGGACTCGCTACCACCGCTCATCTTGCCAAAAAGGGCTATGATAATTATCAAAAAAATTCAGAAGCCGATGAAATCATCAAAGAAGCTAATACTCGATATGAGAGCAAAAAAAACTTTTGTAATGAAAAAGAGAAAGAAGCACGAACAGCTCTTGAACTGCTTGAAAAAAAAGTGCTAAAGATTAGTGAAAGTTTCTCCAAAATAAAAATTTTAACCAACACTCTTATTGATCAAGATAATATAGAGCAAATAAATAAAACAAACATCAACATTTTAAAATATAAACTACAAAAAATCAACAACTACAGTCATTCTTCCATTAATTTATCCACAACCAATTTTATATTTCCCTCACTAAATATTGAATCACTCGTTGGTGATAGTTTTGGCATTTCTGGCTTGCTGAGAACCGTCGTTACTTCGCCTGCTTTCACCATTGCCAGCCGGACTTATAACAGCCATGGTGACGAAGCCTTAGAAAATTCCTACAAAGACCGCGAAGAGATCAACAGCGCGATTCGAGAACTCATCAAAAATGCTCAAAAATTTGAAGAAACCGCAAATTATGCCAACAAAATAATAAATGAACTAACCAATAGTTTTGATAAATTTCAGCAATACTTTGAGAAACTCAAAAATATCAACGATTTTATCGAACAAAGTGAAAAAATCAATATTAACACTGATGCTTCTTTGAAAAATCTAAATAACCAATCTTTATCCATCATTCAAAATGGTTATTTAATCGCCACTATTTTGGCAGACGTCATCGCCATTCCCTTCTTCATGCTTCAAAAATCCAATAACGCTGTTCTATGCAATGAAGATGGCGTACCCGAAATGGCGAAAGATGCCGATGGCTCCCTGATTATTAACAAAGCGGAAATAGACGCATCTTTAGATAAAGCAAAATTTGACGCCAGTCTAATAATGGACATTATTTAATCAGCATAATTTACAACTCCTGGATAGTGTCGTATTTTTAATTATTCAATAAATAAAATATGCAAACCTCTTATGCCCCTCAGCAACAGCACCACGAAGACAGCGACGGATCTCTGTTCATTAACACTCATATCAACCAGTTACTACCCTTCGTGCGCTCTTGACTGACGCATATACAGATTAAAGCCCCTATGAAAAATAAAAACACTTCAGTATCACAACGTGACAATTCTGAAAAAGAAGAAATCACGAAGGACATCCTACGTACCGGCGCAGCATTGTCTGCCAGCGAAACCGTCCATCGCTTCGGCAGTGCCAATGCAGAATTCATTAAAGGTTATACGGGTGTAGACCAAGAAACGGGGCAAGTTTTTTCCAAAGGTTTGGCAAAAATATTCACCCACAAACTCAACGACGACCCAGAAAAAGCCGTCGCCAACATCAAGCAGCAAGCTGGTTTCAGTGCAGAGGTTGCCGCGACCAGTCGCGATAATGCAGAAGCTATTATTCATCGATCGAAAATAAGAACCTCTCGCAGCGATGATTTACCACAATACGGTAAAAATCATAATATTGTAGATCGCGTACAAATTTTCGATGGAAATATCATCGAGGGAACACAAACTCAAATGAAGTTTGTTGGCAACCGCAATGAGCTTTTCAAAAATATTGCAGAAGATACTAAAAAAGGCAACTCTAAGTTTGCCCGCTACCGTGGTACAAAATTAGAGCTACCCTCTGAGCAAGTGCCAGGTGCTTCAGAATACTGCACCAGCAAAGCCCAGGCATTGCGCCAACAAGCTGAAAAAGTTGCATCAAAAGGTGGCCCTGCGGATGTTGTGGAACGCCTGCGTAAGAATGCAGAAAATTACAATCAACTGGCCACCAATATAAAAGACAGCGGTTTAACGACCGAACAGGCTATTTTTTATCGACAACACCCGAAAATAGCCACTGCATTAGACATGACCCGTACCAGTCACCGCGCCGGTTTAGAAGGCGCAACTTACGGCGCAGCCATTGGCGGGGGCATTGCTCTTTTGCAGAATATATTTGCACTGGCGCAAAATGAAAAAAATTTGGGAGAAGCTACAACCGATTTAGCCATTGACACCTCTAAAGCTGGCCTCATGGGTTATGGCACCGCATTCGTCGGTTCTGGAATAAAAAGTGTTATGCAGCAATCTGGCAACACCGCATTGCACGCTCTTTCCAAAACGAATGCCCCCGCACTGGTTGTTAATGTCTGTCTGTCGTTGGGCAGTTCCGTCAAACGTTATATTGCTGGTGATATCACTGAATCCCAATTCTTGGCAGAAGTTGGTGAAAAAGGTGCCGGTATGCTCTCCAGCGGAATGATGGCAGCCCTTGGCCAGCTAGCCATTCCCATTCCTTTTGTCGGTGCAGCCATTGGCGGAATGATTGGCTACACCCTCTCATCCCTTTTTTATCAAAGTGCTCTGGATTCAGCCCGTGCTGTAGAAGCTTCACGCGACATGCTTGCACGAACCCGTGAGATACAAACCGCAGCCCGTGAACGTATGGCTCAGGAGCAGTCATCCTTGGATGCCTTCATACGCCAAGAGGTACCTCAACTCGTGCAAGAAACCCAGGCGTTTTTCTTCTTGATTCAAAGTAAAAGCACCAACGTAGACCAATTAGCAGCAGGAATCAATCGTTTTGCAAATCTTTTAGGAAAAAATTTGCAATTTGAAAATTTTCAAGAATTTGATGACTTCATGCTCAATTCTGAAGAACCTTTAAAACTTTAACCACCCTTCAAGGAGAAACTATGGCCATTCCAATTATTATCGGTGCAGTCGCAATTGGAACAGGAATTTACGGCGCTATCAAAGGCGTTGGCGGTGCTATGGATCACAGTAAGGCAAAGGATATCAATGCCGATGCACGCTCTATGGTCGATGAGGCAAATAATGACGTGGAAGAAAAACGTCAATCCACATTCAATACGCTAGAAAAATACGGAAAACGTAAGATAACTGCGTTTGACGGTGTCATCTCAGACTTCATTCATACCTTTGGCCGTTTAAAAAACGTAGAAATCGTCAATACCCCTGAATTGCAAAATTTAGGCATTCATGGTTTCACCAGCCAGTCATTATCAGATTTGCGTCAAGACTACCAAGCTTTGAAAGATGCAGGTTTAGGACTGGGAGCAGGATTGGGCGGTGGTGCTGCCCTCGCCTTTGGGGCTTACAACGGCACCATGCTGCTTGCCGCAGCGGGTACCGGCACAGCAATTTCCTCTCTATCGGGTGTCGCAGCCACCAATGCGACGCTGGCATGGCTGGGGGGCGGAACGCTGGCAGCAGGCGGTGGTGGTATGGCTTTGGGCACGATGGTTCTGGGCGGTATTGTTGCTGGCCCAGCGCTGGCTATTTTTGGTCACATCATGGGCAATAAGGGTGAAGAAGCGCTCAATAATGCCTATAGCAACTTGGAGCAAGCACGTACCATTCGTGATCAAGCCAAGCTAACTATTACAAAATTGGAAGCGATTTCGCAAGTCAGTACGCTGGCCAGCGAGGTTTTCCAAAAAATAACGATACAGCTTCGCCGCTCTGTGGATAACCTCTCTGAAGTCATTTCGCAAGAAGGCAGTAATTACCAGGAATTTACCCCCTCCGCCAAGAAGGCTGCACTGGAATCTGTCAAGTTTGCCCAACTGATCAAAGCGATGATAGACACCCCCATTCTAGATAATGATGGAAATTTGGTACTTTCCACGAAAAAGAAAATAACAGATATTCAAATATCTCTGAATTCCTAATTCTTCAACTCCTTCCACATTGAAATTACTGCTTGCACGGTGATTTCAATGTGGAATTTATTTTATGTCCTCTCCTTTCCCATGCACCCAATGCGGCCTGTGTTGCCAAAATGTACATCTTTCCGATGAAACACAATTTCTAGACCGTGGTGACGGCACATGCAAACATTACGATGCAGCGAGTAAAGGATGCTCTATTTATTCAGATCGTCCCGATATTTGTCGAGTTGATCGCATGTATACCTTGCGTTATCACAAGCAATACACCTGGGAAACATTTGTCGCCCTGAACCAACAGGTATGCACCGCCTTACAAACACAAGCCCATGATAAAATTTTGAACATTTGACATTTCAAAATCCTATTCATGCACGGCGGCGCGACGTGGAACAGCACCATCAACCGCGCCCAGGTGCGCGATGGCCGGGCGCTGCTGGCGCGGGTGCTGCCCGTCATGCTGGGGGTGATGATGGAGCACCCGACACGGTTCGAGGGCAGGCCGTTTTATCCGGTGGTGCCAGACGGGGAGCGGCGCTGACAGAACGTATCCGTTGGCACCGATAGCTGAACAATCTTAAAGTAGGCCAAAGGACTACGAATGCACGCTACGCAGCGATGTGATTCGCATCATCTCGGCCCGCAAGGCCAATCAACGGGAGATTCAGCGCCATGAAAACAGTACGCCACAAGATTGATTTGCCCCGTCCCGCCTCGATACCTCCCGGACGCGTGGATATGGCCCGCGTGGACGCCACGACAGAGGCCGACATCGCTCGGCATATTGCCGAGGACGAGGCCCAGTCGATGCAGGATGCCGCCCTTTTTGCGCAACGGGTGCGCAAGCGCCTGGGATTGAGCCAGGCGGAGTTCTCTGCCCGCATCCACGTTTCGCTGGACACCATTCGCAATTGGGAGCAAGGCAAGCGCTCCCCCACCGGGGCGGCCAAGGCGTTGCTGCGGATTCTGGACAAGGCGCCCGAAATGGCTCTGGCGGTGTTGTAAGAGCCTGTTCAAAATCTCCTGTGCCACACCTGCTTTTCTTCGTCAGCCCATCCTTACCTTCCGTCACACCCGCGCAGGCGGGTGTCCAGTAACGGCACTGGCGATGGGCACGGTAGCGATCAAGGCAAGGCCGCTACTGGATTCCCGCCTGCGCGGGAATGACGAAGGAAAGGTCGGGGATAAATAAGGCTGCACCATCGTTTTATCCGGTGGTGAATGTCTAATTCAATGAAAAATCTCAAATTGAGATAAAATCATTCTATGAAATTGATCAGCAATCGAGCACTGCGGGAGTTTTCCGAATCCTATCGGCAAGCAGAAGAACCTCTCCAAGCTTGGCGCCACATCATTGAGCACAACACGTTCCAGAACTTTGCCGATCTGCGGCAAGCATTCGCAAGCGTGGACAAGGTTGGCGACCGGTATGTGTTCAATATCGGCGGAAACAAATACCGGCTGATTGCAACGATTGCCTACAGCATTCAAACGGTATGGGTCAAGCATGTGCTTACCCACGCCGAATACGACGAAGGAGCATGGAAATGAACGCCCGCGATCTGGCTGCCTCGTGGCAGCTTTTTCACCAAGCCTCCGGCCTGGGAACCCCTATTGCGAACGAACGGCAGTACCGTGAGGTGCTTGCCGCCGTGGACGAGCTCATGGACGAACTGGCGGCCCATGAGGCCAGCCCCATCGCCGGGCTGGTGGAGCTGCTGACCGAACGCATCCAGGCGTATGAGGCCCGCGTGCATCCCTGGCCCAGCACGGCCACGCCTGCCCAGGTGCTGCGGTTGCTGATGGAGGAGCACGGCATGAAGCAGGCCGATCTGGCCGACATTGGTTCGCAAGGCGTGGTGTCTGAAATCCTGAGCGGCAAGCGCGAGCTGAATGTGCGGCAGATTGCCCGGCTGGCAGAGATTTTCCACGTCAGCCCTGCCACGTTCTTCCAGGCCCACCAGAGCGACGCTGCGGCTGCGCATTGAGACTGGCCTTGCCGGAGAACCCTTGCGCCCCTACCTCACCAACATCCCCAGCATCCCCAACAGATTGAACTGCACGTTGGCCAGCACTATCAGCAGCACTTGCAGGGCGATCAGCGCCACCAGGGGCGACAGATCGACGCTGCCGACCAGCGGGATGACGCGGCGCAGGGGGCGCAGCAGGGGTTCGGAGAGCCGCGCCAGGATGGCGGCGACGGGGGCGTGGGGCTGCACCCAGGAGAGGATGGCGTGGATGAGCAGGATGCCGATGAACCCCGTCAGCACCATGCGCAGCAGGCCAAAGACGGCCAGCAGCAGCACCAGCGCGAAGTTGTCTGCCGCGCCGCCGAGCAGCCACAGGAGGAGGTAGTAGGCCAGCTGAACCAGCACGGCGCCGAGCAGGCAGGAGGCGTCCAGCTTGCCGCCGGGGCGGATGGCGCGGCGCAGGGGCAGGATGAGCCAGTCGGACAGGGCAAACACCAGTTGCCCGACGGCGTTGCCGAACGGCACGCGCAGCAGTTGCATGTACAGGCGCAGCAGGCAGGCACCGGCAACCAGGCCGCTGGCGACTTCCAGTAAGAATTCCAAAATTTGTTGCAGCATGGCAAGACCTGAGAAAAAATAGCTGCTACCACTTGTACTCAAAGGATTTCAGATATTTTTATATCTGAAAACAAGTATTAACAAGCGGAAGAAGCTAGTTTAAATGTAGCAACACCCATACCCGGGTGCATACCAATGGGCCAAGATTAAGCCATGCTTGCCAGCACCGGGCGCAAAAAAATTAGAATCGCCGGTTTTGGCTTGTTTCTTGCGGCGGTTTTTTCCTGGCCGCAGGGCCTACCCCTCTTTCCAGCCCCCAGCCCTTGCCGGCTGCTTTGCCCTCCATGTCTGACAACACCCCCCTTCAGGCGGCCGAACAGGCTGCGCCCCAAGACGAAAACAAACTCATTGCCGAGCGGCGTGAAAAACTCAAGGCCCTGCGCGTGCAGGCCAAGGGCCAGGGCGTGGCCGCCTTCCCCAACGACTTCAAGCCGGCGCACCGCGCTGCCGCCCTGGTGGCCGAGCATGGTGCGCAGGAGGGCGAGGCGCTGGAAGCCCAGGCCCTCACGGTCAGCGTGGGCGGGCGCATGATGCTCAAGCGCGTGATGGGCAAGGCCAGCTTTGCCACCGTGCAGGACGCCACGGGCCGCATCCAGCTCTACATCACGCGCGATGCCGTGGGCGAGGAGGTGTATGCCGACTTCAAGAAGTGGGATCTGGGCGACATCGTCGGTGCCGAGGGCACGCTGATGAAGACCAAGACGGGCGAGCTGTCCATCAAGGCCACGAAGATCCGCCTGCTGACCAAGAGCCTGCGCCCCATGCCCGACAAGTTCCACGGCATGGCCGACCTGGAGCAGAAGGTGCGCCAGCGCTACGTCGACCTGATGATGAACGAGGACACCCGCGCCCGCTTCGTGGCCCGCAGCAAGGCGGTGGCAGGTATCCGCGACTTCATGGTCGGGCACGGCTTTCTGGAAGTGGAAACGCCCATGCTGCACCCCATTCCCGGCGGGGCGAATGCCAAGCCCTTCGTCACGCACCACAACGCGCTGGACCAGGAGATGTATTTGCGCATTGCGCCGGAGCTGTACCTGAAACGGCTGGTGGTGGGCGGCTTCGAGCGCGTGTTCGAGATCAACCGCAACTTCCGCAACGAAGGCATCAGCGTGCGCCACAACCCCGAGTTCACGATGATGGAGTTCTACGCCGCGTGGTGGAACTACCGCGACCTGATGGACTACACCGAGCAGCTCATCCGCGACGCGGCCATGAAGGCCGTGGGCACGCTGGCCTGCAATTATGCAGGCAAGCCGGTGGACCTGGCCGCGCCGTTCGAGCGGCTGACGATTCCCCAGGCCATCGTCAAATACACCGACGCGGGCGAGAACGTCACCGACCGCGACTGGCTCGTCAACGCCCTGCGCAAGCTGGGCATGAACGAGGAGAAGGACAAGCTCTCCACCCGCACCCTGGCGGGCCTACAGGTGCTGTATTTCGAGGAAGTGGTCGAGGAGAAGCTCTGGAACCCCACCTTCATCATGGAGCACCCCACCGAGATCTCCCCGCTGGCCCGGGCCAACGACGAGCGCCCGGAAGTGACCGAGCGCTTCGAGCTGTACATCACCGGGCGCGAGTTCGGCAACGGGTTCTCGGAGCTGAACGATGCCGAAGACCAGGTGGAGCGCTTCAACGCCCAGGTCGAGGCCAAGGACAGCGGCGACGACGAAGCCATGTACTTCGACCACGACTTCGTGCGGGCGCTGGAATACGGCATGCCGCCCACGGGCGGCTGCGGCATCGGCATCGACCGCCTGATGATGCTGCTGACCGACAGCCCCAGCATCCGCGACGTGATCCTGTTCCCCGCGCTGCGCCGCGAGCAGCCGTAACCCAATTGCTGCTGGGGATGCAGGCATCCCCTTGGCGGCTTACCATCCCAGGGCACTCACGCAGTGCCCTTTTTATTTTTTGCCATGAAACCTCTACAACGTTTACAGCGCTGGCAGACCCACCTGCCCGATTGGCTGCAGGAGTGGCTGGACGTGATGATTCCGCTGCTGCAAATCGTGCTGATCGTCTTGTGCGCCTGGCTGCTGCACCGGCTGGTGCGCCGCGTGCTGCGCCGCGCCAGCACGCATTACCAGCTGCCGCACGAGCTGCTCATGCCGATCAACGTCGTGGTGCGCTGGCTCATCGTCAGCGGCGCGGTGCTGCTGGTGCTGGAGCGCCTGGGCGTCTCGGCCACGGTGCTGTGGTCGGCCTTCACCGGCTTTGCCACAGTGGGCGCGGTGGCGTTCTTCGCGGCCTGGAGCGTGCTGTCCAACCTGTTCTGCGCGTTCCTGATCTTTACGGGCCGCCCGTTCACGGTCGGCGACCACATCGAGCTGCTGGACAACGCCGAAAAGCCCGGCGCCCTGGGCAGGGTGGTGGACATCAACCTGCTCTACACCACCTTGCAGGACGTGACCGAGGCCAACGCCGGTGCCCTGGTGCAAATCCCCAACGCCCTGGTCTTCCAGCGCGTGCTGCGCCGCTGGCGGGCGGGCAGCGAGGTGCCGGCCAACAAAATCCACACTGCGCCGGCCAGCGCCCCGCCACCGCCTGCGGCCCTGCCCGTTGCGGGTGGATCGGCAGGCGGACGGGAGCCGGACGCAGTCCCGCCAGTCGTTTAACTTACCGCAACCGGGTGATCAGGCTGGACGTATCCCAGCGCCCGCCGCCCTGGGCCTGCACGTCGGCGTAGAACTGGTCGACCAGGGCCGTCACCGGCAGGCGGGCGCCGTTGCGTTGCGCCTCCTGCAGCACCAGCCCCAGGTCCTTGCGCATCCAGTCGACGGCAAAGCCGAAGTTGAATTCATCGCGCACCATGGTGCTGCCCCGGTTGTCGAGCTGCCAGCTTTGCGCCGCGCCCTTGCCGATGACTTGCAGGGCGGCTTCCATGTCCAGCCCGGCTTTCTGGCCGAAGGCGATCGCTTCGGACAGCCCCTGCACCAGCCCGGCAATGCAGATTTGATTGACCATTTTAGTCAGCTGCCCGCTGCCGCTGGGGCCCATCAGCGTCACGGCCCGGGCAAAGCTGTCGATCGCCGGGGCCACGGCCTCGAACGCGGCGGGGTCGCCACCGCACATGACGGTGAGCTGCCCGTTCTGCGCCCCGGCCTGCCCGCCGGAGACGGGCGCGTCGATGAACGCCGCGCCCTGCGCCTGGGCGCTGGCCGCCAGCTGGCGGGCCACTTCGGCCGAGGCGGTGGTGTGATCGACCAGCACGCTGCCGGGCCGCATCCCGGCCAGGGCGCCATCGGCACCCAGCACCACGCTGCGCAGGTCGTCGTCATTGCCCACGCAGGTGAACACGATGTCCGCCCCCTCGGCCGCCTGGCGCGGCGTGGCGGCGTGGGCCACGCGGCCCGTGGCGGCAAAGGCGGCGGCCCAGTCCTGCGCCTTCTGCGCCGTGCGGTTGAACACCGTCACCGTGTGCCCGGCCAGGGCCAGGTGCCCGGCCATGGGCCAGCCCATCACGCCCAGGCCGATGAAGGCGACTTTGCGGGCGGTGGTCGGGGCGTAGCTGCGGGGGTTGGTTTGCTGCTGGGCAGTCATGGGAAGCCTTATGAAGAAACGTGAAAAACGTGAATCAGGAGGGGAAGGGGCGCCACGGGGTCACATCACCTTGAAGTGCTCGGTGCCGGCCATCAGGTCGGACTTGGCCCGCTGGCTGTGCAGTTTGATCTGCAGGCGCAGGTTGTTCACCGAGTCGGCGTTGCGCAGCGCATCCTCGTAGGTGATGGCGTTGGCCTCGAACAGGTCGAACAGCGCCTGGTCGAAGGTCTGCATGCCCAGCTCGCGGCTTTTCTGCATGATTTCCTTGATTTCCACCACGTCGCCCTTGGCGATCATGTCGGAGACCAGCGGGGTGTTGAGCAGCACCTCCAGCGCGGCAATGCGGCCCTTGGTGCCCAGGCGCGGCATCAGCCGCTGGGAGATCATGCCGCGCAGGTTCAGCGACAGGTCCAGCAGCAACTGCTCGCGCCGCTCTTCGGGGAAGAAGTTCAGGATGCGGTCCAGCGCCTGGTTGGCGCTGTTGGCGTGCAGGGTGGCCATGCACAGGTGGCCGGTTTCGGAGAATACGATGGCGTGCTCCATCGTCTCGCGGTCGCGGATTTCGCCCATCAGAATCACGTCCGGGGCCTGGCGCAGGGTGTTTTTCAGGGCCGCTTCCCAGCTGTCGGTGTCCAGCCCCACTTCGCGCTGGGTGATGATGCAGTTCTTGTGCGGGTGCACGAATTCGATCGGGTCTTCCACCGTGATGATATGGCCGTGCGAGTTCTGGTTGCGCCAATCGACCATGGCCGCCAGCGAGGTCGACTTGCCCGAGCCGGTGGCGCCCACGAAGATGCACAGCCCGCGCTTGGTCATGGCCACGTCCTTGAGCACCTGGGGCAGGCCCAGCTGGTCGATGGTGGGGATGTCGGCCGGAATCGTCCGCAGCACCATGCCCACGCGCCCCTGCTGGATGAAGGCGTTCACCCGGAAGCGTCCGATCCCGGCGGGGGAGATGGCGAAGTTGCACTCCTTGGTGCGCTCGAACTCGGCCATCTGCCGGTCGCTCATGATGGAACGCGCCAGCGCCATGGTGTGGTTGGCCGACAGCGGCTGCTGCGACACCCGGGCCACGGCGCCGTCGACCTTGATGGCGGGCGGAAACTCCGCCGTCAGGAACAGGTCGCTGCCCTTGCGGTTGACCATCAACTGCAGCAGGTCGTTGATGAATTTACTGGCCTGATCGCGTTCCATATGCCGAGCGTCCCTTCAAAGAAAAAATTTTTGCACCGCGTTGGCGGGTTGCATTGGTGATTGCATTGGAATCAGCCCGGGAAGTTTTCCGGGGTCTTGGCCTTGGAGCGGGCTTCGGCCGCGCTGACGAGGTTGCGGCGCACCAGTTCGGACAGGTTCTGGTCGAGCGTCTGCATCCCGAAGTTCGAACCGGTCTGGATGGCCGAATACATCTGCGCCACCTTGGCCTCGCGGATCAGGTTGCGGATGGCGCTGGTGCCGATCATGATCTCGTGCGCCGCCACGCGGCCATTGCCGTCCTTGGTCTTGCACAGGGTCTGCGAAATCACCGCCTGCAGCGATTCCGAGAGCATGGCCCGCACCATTTCCTTCTCTTCCGCCGGGAAGACGTCGATGATCCGGTCGATGGTTTTCGCGGCGCTGGAGGTGTGCAGCGTGCCGAACACCAGGTGGCCGGTTTCCGCCGCCGTCATCGCCAGGCGGATGGTTTCCAGGTCGCGCATTTCCCCCACCAGGATGCAGTCCGGGTCTTCGCGCAGGGCCGAGCGCAGCGCGGCGGAGAAGGTCTTGGTCATCGGCCCGACCTCGCGCTGGTTCACCAGGCATTTCTTCGACTGGTGGACGAATTCGATCGGGTCTTCCACCGTCAGGATGTGGCCCTGCTCGTTGCTGTTGAGGTAGTCCAGCATGGCCGCCAGGGTGGTCGATTTGCCCGAGCCGGTCGGGCCGGTGACCAGCACCAGGCCGCGCGGCTTGAGGGCCAGGTCGGCAAAAATCTTCGGCGCATTCAGGTCTTCGAGCGTCAGGATCTTGCTGGGAATGGTCCGGAACACCGCCGCCGCGCCCCGGTACTGGTTGAAGGCGTTCACACGAAAGCGGGCCAGCCCGGCGATCTCGAAGGAGAAGTCCACCTCCAGGTCTTCCTCGTAGGCCTTGCGCTGGCCGTCGGTCATGATGTCGTACACCATGCTGTGCACCATCTTGTGGTCCAGCGGCTCGACGTTGATGCGGCGCACGTCGCCATGCACGCGGATCATGGGCGGCAACCCGGCAGACAAGTGCAAGTCCGAAGCTTTGTTTTTCACGCCGAAGGCCAGCAAACTCGTGATGTCCACGTGATTTCTCCTTGTTAGGTTTGGTACGCTCGCAGGGATTATGACCACGATTGCCGACCAGCTTCACCACGTCCAGGCGCAAATTGCCGCTGCCGCCGCACAGGCGGGCCGCCCCCCCGCTGCGGTGCGGCTGCTGGCCGTCTCCAAGACCTTCCCGGCCACCGCCGTGCGTGCGGCGGCCCTGGCCGGGCAGCGCGATTTCGGCGAGAACTACATCCAGGAAGGCGTGGAAAAAATCGCCGCCCTGCGGGCCATGGCGGACATCGCGCCGCTCACCTGGCACTGCATCGGCCCGATCCAGAGCAACAAAACCCGGCTGGTGGCCGAGCACTTCGACTGGGCGCACACCATCGACCGCCTGAAAACCGCGCAGCGTCTGTCTGACCAGCGCCCGGCGCACCTGCCGCCGCTGCAAGTGTGCCTCCAGGTGAACGTGGACGGCGGCGCGACCAAGGCCGGTTGCAACCCGGCCGAGGCCGCCGAACTGGCCCGGGCCATCGCCCACCTGCCGCGCCTGCAACTGCGCGGCGTGATGAGCATCCCCGACCCGCAGCCCGATGCCGCCGCCATGCTGGCCGTCCATCAGCAGGTCGTGGCCGTGTTCGACACCCTGCGCCGCCTGCCGGGGCTGGACGGCCTGGATACCGTCAGCCTGGGCATGACGGCGGACATGGACAGCGCGATTGCTGCCGGCAGCACGCTGGTGCGCGTGGGCAGCGGCATTTTTGGCGAGCGCGACTATTCCGGGCGCCCATGACTTTTCCATTCATCCCTTGCAACGAAAGCCTCTTTTCATGAAAAAACTTTTGCATCTGGCCACCGCCGCCGCGCTGCTGGCCGCCAGCGCTGCCCACGCCGCACCGGAAACCACCGCCAGCGGCCTGGTGTTTGAAACCATCACCCAGGGCAGCGGCCCCAGCCCCAAGGCCAGCGACATGGTGCAGGTGCACTACCGGGGCTGGCTGCCGGGCAGCAGCCAGGATTTCGACAGTTCCATCGCCCGGGGCAAGCCCGCCGTGTTCGGGCTGGACATGGTCATCCCCTGCTGGACGGAGGCGGTGCAGAAAATGCAAGTGGGCGGCAAGGCCAAACTGACCTGCCCGCCCGCCATCGCCTACGGCAGCCGGGGTGCAGGCGGGGTGATTCCGCCCAATGCCACGCTGAACTTCGAGGTGGAGCTGCTGGGCATCGGCAAGCCCTGATTCCAATTCCAGATCAATAGATTGCTTTGTCGGCTTCGCTGGCCTTGGAACCTGTTTACGATCTCCGGGAAAATAAAAAAAGAGCTTCTTCCGCTTGGTATTGCTAGATTTCAGAGTGTTTTATCTTTGAAATCCAATAATAATCAGCGGAAGAAGCTCTTTTTACAGTAGCAAACTACTGAATATCAATCCCGCAGGCTCTCCCAATCCAGAATCACCTTGCCGCTCTGGCCGGAGAGCATGGCGTCGAACCCCGCCTCGAACTCCCCCACGGGGAAGCGGTGCGTGACGATGGGACTCAAGTCCAGCCCGCTTTGCAGCATGGCGACCATCTTGTACCAGGTCTCGAACATCTCACGGCCATAGATGCCCTTGATTTCCAGCCCCTTGAAGATCACCTGGTTCCAGTCGATGGCGGTGTTGGCGGGCGGAATGCCCAGCAGCGCGATCTTGCCGCCGTGGTTCATGTGCTCCAGCATGGCCGTAAAGGCGGTGGGCACGCCGGACATTTCCAGGCCGACGTCGAAGCCCTCGCTCATGTGCAAATCCTCCATCACGCCGCGCAGGCTTTCGCGGCTGACGTTCACGGCCCGCGTCGCGCCCATCCTGCGGGCCAGCTCCAGGCGGTAGTCGTTCACGTCGGTGATGACCACGTTGCGTGCCCCGACGTGGCGGGCAATCGCCACGGCCATGATGCCGATGGGGCCGGCGCCGGTGATCAGCACGTCCTCGCCCACCAGGTTGAAGGACAGCGCGGTGTGCGTGGCGTTGCCGAAGGGGTCGAAGATGGCGGCCAGATCGTCCGGAATGTCGTGCGGAATCTTGAAGGCGTTGAAGGCCGGTATCACCAGGTACTGCGCGAACGCGCCAGGCCGGTTCACGCCCACGCCGACGGTGTTGCGGCACAGGTGGCGGCGGCCCGCACGGCAGTTGCGGCAGAAGCCGCAGGTGATGTGCCCCTCGCCGGAGACGCGGTCGCCCACCTGGAAGCCGCGCACTTCCTGGCCCATGGCGACGATCTCGCCGACGTACTCGTGGCCGACGTGCATGGGCACGGGGATGGTTTTCTGCGCCCACTCGTCCCATTTCCAGATGTGGATGTCGGTGCCGCAGATGGCGGTCTTGCGGATCTTGATCAGAACGTCGTTGGGGCCGACGTCCGGCTTGTCCACGTCGGTCAGCGTCAGGCCGACGGCGGGCTGGAGTTTTGCCAGTGCTTTCACGGAGCAATCCTTGGGATGAAAAGTCAAATGGCGCCGATGGCCTTGCCCGCCCTGGCGAAGGCAGCCACGGCACGGTCGATCTGCTCCGGGGTGTGCGCCGCGCTCATCTGCGTGCGGATACGCGCCTGGCCCTTGGGCACGACGGGGAACGAGAAGCCGATGACATAGATGCCGTCCGCCAGCAGCGCATCGGCCATGCGCGAAGCGGTCTGCGCATCGCCCAGCATGACGGGGATGATGGGGTGGTCTTTGCCCGCCAGGGTGAAGCCCAGGGCGCCCATGGCGCGGCGGAAATGCTCGCCGTTGTCGCGCACGCGCCGGCGCAGCGCTGTGCCCTCGGCGCTGGCCAGCAGTTCCAGCACTTGCAGCGAGGCGGCGGCAATCGACGGCGCCAGGGTGTTGGAGAACAGATAGGGGCGCGAGCGCTGGCGCAGCAGTTCGACGATTTCCTTGCGGCCCGAGGTATAGCCGCCCGATGCCCCGCCCAGCGCCTTGCCCAGCGTGCCGGTGATGATGTCCACGCGCCCTTCCACGCCGCAATACTGCGGCGTGCCCCGGCCATCGGCGCCGATGAAGCCGACGGCGTGCGAATCGTCCACCATCACCAGTGCACCGTATTGGTCGGCCAGATCGCAGATGGATTGCAGGTCGGCAATGATGCCGTCCATGGAGAACACGCCGTCCGTGGCAATCAGCTTGAAGCGGGCGCCAGCAGCATCGGCAGCCTGCAATTGCGCTTCCAGATCCGCCATGTCATTGTTGTTGTAGCGCAGGCGCCGGGCCTTGCTCAGGCGCACGCCGTCGATGATGGAGGCGTGGTTCAGCGCGTCGGAGATGATGGCGTCCTCCTCGGTCAGCAGCGTCTCGAACAGGCCGCCGTTGGCGTCGAAGCAACTGCCGTAAAGGATGGTGTCCTCGGTGCCCAGGAAGCCGGACAGCGCCGCCTCCAGATCCTTGTGAACCGACTGGGTGCCGCAGATGAAGCGCACCGAGGCCATGCCGAAGCCGTAGCGCTCCAGCCCCTCCTGCGCCGCCCGCAGCAGCCGTGCATCGTCGGCCAGGCCCAGGTAGTTGTTGGCGCAGAAGTTGAGCACGTCCGCCCCGCTGGCCAGCTGGATGCGGGCCGCCTGCGGGCTGTGGATGACGCGCTCGGCCTTGTAGAAGCCATCGGCACGGATCTGGTCGAGGGTGGTGTTCAGGTGGGCCAGAAAGCGTTCACGCATGGGGTGCTCCTTGTCCTTACTCGCCCAGGTAGGCCGCCCGCACCTTGGGGTCGTGCAGCAGCTCGCTGGCCGGGCCTTGCAGGGTCAGCTCGCCGGATTCCAGCACGTAGCCGCGCTGGCTCACTTCCAGGGCCAGGCGGGCGTTCTGCTCGATCAGCAGAATCGTCACGCCCTGTTTGGAGATGTCCTCGATCACCTCGAAGATCTTGTCCACCATGATGGGGGCCAGCCCCATGGTCGGCTCGTCCAGCAGCAGCAACTGCGGTTTGGACAGGATGGCGCGGCCCATGGCCAGCATCTGCTGCTCGCCGCCCGACAGCGTGCCGGCGGTCTGCAGGCGGCGCTCGGCCAGGCGCGGGAAGCGCTGGTAGACCTGCTCCAGCTCCTGGGCGACGTTGATCGCATCCTTGCGGCTGTAGCTGCCCATGTGCAGGTTTTCCTCGATGGTGAGCTGCGGGAAGATGCCGCGCCCTTCCGGCACCATCACCAGCCCCTGGCGCACCATGGCGTGCACGGGCTGGCCGGCCAGGCTGTGGCCCTTGTAATGGATGGCACCGGCGGCCAGCGGCACCAGGCCGCAGATGGCCCGCAGCGTGGTGCTTTTGCCCGCGCCGTTGGCGCCGATCAGCGCCACCAGCTCGCCGGGGTTCACATGCAGGTTCAACTGGCGCACGGCGCGGATGCCGCCATAGGCAACGTCGATGCCGCGAATGTCCAGCATGGGAGTTTGGGCTTCGGTCATGGCGCGGCGCTTTCTTCTGGCTGGTTGTCGGTGGGGGCGGCAGGCGGCGGCTGCAAGTCTTGCGCCGCGCCCTTGCCCAGGTAGGCTTCGATCACGCGCGGGTCGCTCTGCACCTCGTGCGGCAGGCCGTAGGACAGCACCTGCCCGTACTCCAGCGCCAGTACGCGGTCGCACATGTTCATGACCAGCTTCATGTCGTGCTCGATCAGCAGCACGGTGATGCCGTCGTCGCGGATTTTCTCGATCAGCGCCCGCAGCACCACCGTCTCGGACGGATTCATGCCCGCCGCCGGTTCGTCCAGCGCCAGCAGCGCCGGGCCGGTGGCCAGGGCACGGGCGATTTCCAGCCGGCGCTGGTCGCCGTAGGACAGGGACGCGGCCACCTCGTTGGCCACGTGGCCGATGCCGACGTATTCCAGCAGTTCCAGCGCCCGCGCCTCGGTGCGGGCCTCTTCCTCGCGGGTAGCCTTGTTGCGCACCACGGCGCCCCACAGGCCGGCCCTGGTACGCAGGTGCTGGCCGATCATCACGTTCTCCAGCGCCGTCAGCGCCGAGAACAAACGGATGTTCTGGAACGTCCGCGCCAGCCCCTTTTCCGCAATCTGGTGGGGCTTGAGCCGGGTCAGCTCCACGCCCTGGAAGTTGCAGCTCCCGGATTCGGGGATGTACAGCGCCGTCATCACGTTGAACAGCGTGGTCTTGCCCGCGCCGTTGGGACCGATGAGGCCGAAGATCTCGCCCTTGCGGATCTCGAAGCTCACGTCCTTCAGGGCTTGCAGGCCGCCGAAGCGCTTGCTCAAACCCTTGGCAATCAGCAAGGGTTCGCCGGTTTTCAAGTTCGATGCGGGGGCGCTCATGCCTGCTGCTCCTTGCCACGGTTGAGTTCACGCTTGCGTACCTGCGAAGGCCACAGCCCTTCGGGCCGGAAAATCATGATCGCCACCAGCGCCACGCCGAACAGCAACATGCGGATGGCGTCGGGATCGATCAGCACGTCGCCAAACAGCGTTTCCTGGATGGGCACCACCACGTTGCGCAGCACCTCGGGGAAGATGGACAGCAGCAGCGCCCCGGCGACCACGCCCGGCACATGGCCCATGCCGCCCAGCACCACCATGCACAGGATGGCGATGGACTCGGTCAGGCCGAAGCTCTCGGGGCTGACGAAGCCCTGCATGGAGGCAAACAGGCACCCGGCCACGCCGCCGAAGCTGGCGCCCATGCCGAAAGCCATCAGCTTGATGCTGCGGGTGTTGATGCCCATGGCCTTGGCGGCCACCTCGTCCTCGCGCACCGCCTCCCAGGCACGGCCCACGCGCGAGTTTTGCAGGCGGATGCACACGAAGATGATGAGGATGACCAGCGCCATCAGCAGGTAGTAGTACTTCTCCGGCCCGGTGATGCGAAAGCCCAGAATCGTCTCGGGCCGGCCCAGCGCCCATTCGCCCACCTTGAAGGTGTCGATGCGGTTGATGCCCTGGGGGCCGTTGGTGATGTTCACCGGCGCATCCAGGTTGTTCATGAAGATGCGGATGATCTCGCCGAAGCCCAGCGTCACGATGGCCAGATAGTCGCCGCGCAGCTTGAGCACCGGAAAGCCCAGCGCAATCCCCGCCGCCGCCGCCAGCGCCACGCCGATGGGCAGCACGATCCAGAACGGCAGGTGCAGGTCGAAGTGCGGCGAAGCCAGTAGCGCCCAGGCATACGCGCCCACGGCGTAGAAGGCGATGTAGCCCAGGTCGAGCAGCCCGGCAAAGCCGACGACGATGTTCAGCCCCAGGGCCAGCATCACGTACAGCAGGGCAAAGTTCAGGATGCGAATCCAGCCCTGCCCGGCAGTTGCGCCCAATAAAAACGGCAGTGCCAGCAGTACCGCGCCGATGGCGAAAGCGCCCAGCCAGACTTTGACCGGCGTGCGATCTTTGGAAGTGGAAAGTGTGTGGTTCATGCGCGGTCTCCCGAACGTTCACCCAAGAGGCCCGAGGGGCGGAAGATCAGCACCACCACCAGCACGATGAAGCTGAACACGTCCTGGTAATGGCTGCCGAACACGCCGTTGGTCAGGTTGCCGACGTAGCCGGAACCCAGCGCCTCGATCAGCCCCAGCAGCAGGCCGCCGAGCATGGCGCCGCCCAGGTTGCCGATGCCGCCCAGCACGGCGGCGGTGAAGGCTTTCAGGCCCAGCATGAAGCCCATGGTGTACTGGGCCACGCCGTAGTAGCTGGCGATCATCACCCCGGCAACGGCTGCCAGGGCCGAGCCGACCAGGAAGGCTGCCGAGATGACGGTGTTGATGTTCACCCCCATCAGCCCCGCCACCTCGCGGTTCTGCGCCGTGGCCCGCATGGCCATGCCCAGGCGGGTTTTGTGCACCAGCAGCAGCAGCGCCACCATGATCAGGGCCGAGCCGAGCATGATCGCCAGTTGCAACATGCTCAGGCGGGCATCGCCGATCTGCAGCACCGAAGGCTCGATGATGTGCGGGAAATTCAGGTAGTTGCGGCCCCAGAACATCATGGCGACGTTCTGGATGATGATGGACACGCCGATCGCCGTGATCAGCGCCGCCAGCCGGGGCGCACGGCGCAGCGGGCGGTAGGCGATGCGCTCGGCCGTCCAGCCCAGCGCCATGCACACGGGGATCGACACCACCAGCGCTGCGCCGATGGCCACGAAAACGGAAACGTCACCATAGTGGCCGACCAGCGCCAGCACCACGCTGGTGGCGATCATGGCCCCGACCATGACCACGTCGCCATGGGCGAAGTTGATCAGGCCGATGATGCCGTAGACCATGGTGTAGCCCAGCGCCACCAGCGCATACACGCTGCCAGCGGTCAGGCCGTTGATGATTTGTTGCAGAAAGATATCCATGACGGTCGCGCCGTGCGGCGTGGGCAGTCGGGGGGAAAAATGGACTTGCCGGGAACGTGTTCACACGTGCTCATTCCATTTCCAGATCAATAGAGTACGCGAAGGCGAAGCGCAGACATTACTGGCGTAAGGCCAGCGAAGCCGACAAAGTAATCTATTGATCTGGAATTGGAATCAGAACAAGTCCGAAGAAATTGCGGCAGTAGTAACCGCAACGGGCTGCGTTCAAGCAGCCGCCACGGCCCCGGCAGGGCCGTGGCAGAAAGCCGTTACTTGGCCGAATCGACGATGGTCTTCACTTCTTCCCACTGGCCGCCCTTGACGGTGTAGATGGTCACGGCCACTTCGTTCAAGTCGCCGTTCTTGTCGTAGCTGATGTTGGTGCTGGTGGCGCCGCTGCGCTTCAGACCGGCCAGCTTGGGCAGGTACTTGTCGGCCTTGGTCGAGCCGGCCTGCTCCATGGCGGTGATCATGTTCCAGGCACCGTCGTAGGCGTAGGGGGCGTACACGCCAGGATCGACCTTGAAGCGGGCCTTGTAGGCTGCGGCAAACTTCTCGCCCTGGGCCATGGTCTTGAGGGGCACGCCGGCCAGCGAGGCGTAGGTGCCGTTGGCGGCTTCCCCGGCCAGTTTCAGGAAAGTGTCGCTGCGCGTCATTTCGCCGGAGACCAGGGGCTGGGTGATGCCCAGGGTTTGCATCTGGCGGCGCATCGGGCCGGACTGCGCATCCAGGCCACCGAAGAAGATGGCGTCCGCGCCCTTGGCCTTGATGCTGGTCAGGATGGCGGTGAAGTCGGTCGCCTTGTCGGTGGTGTATTCCCGCGCCACGATGGTGCCGCCGGCCCGCTTGACGGCGGCGATCACCTGGTCGGTCAGGCCCTGGCCGTAGGCGGTGCGGTCGTCGATCACGGCCACTTTCTTGGCTTTCAGGTCATTGACGATGAACACGCCCACGGCAGAACCCTGCTGGGTGTCGCTGGTCATCATGCGGAAGGTGGTGTCATAGCCCTGCAGCGTGTATTCGGGCGAGGTCGCCATGGCGATCTGGGGGATGCCCGCGTCGTTGTAGACGCGCGAGGCCGGGATGGTGGTGCCCGAGTTGAAGTGGCCCAGCATGCCCTGCACCTTGGCATCGGCAATCTGCTGCGCCACCTGCACGGCGGTACGCGGGTCGGCCTGGTCGTCCTTGGACACCAGCACGAACTTGGCCGTATCGCCATCCAGCTTGATGCCCTTGGCGTTGGCCTCTTCCAGCGCCAGCGTCAGGCCGTTGCGCATGTCTTCGCCGTAGTGGGCCTGGGGGCCGGTCAGCGGCGCGGCAAAGCCCAGGCGCACGGTGGTTTCCGCGTGGGCGGCGCTCATCAGGCCGCCAAAGGCGCAGGCCAGGGCCGCACTGGTGGCCAGGGTCTTGAAGGATGGAGAGGTTTTCATGCTGGGTTGCTCCTTGGTTGGTGAGGGGAAAAGGAAGGACTGTAGAAAGGTCGTCGGTAACCGCAAAGGCGGGTTTAGCCCACCATCATCAGACTGGCGTTGCCGCCCGCTGCCGTGGTGTTGGTGCTGATGCTCACTTCGCGCAGCAGGCGCTCGGGGCGGTAGCGCTCGCCGCTGCGGATTTCTTCGGTGGTCAGGCCCTGGGCCAGCAGCAGCGGCCCCGGTCGGGCGCTGAACTGCTGCAGCAAGGGCAGCAGGGCATCGGTATCGCTCTCGACCAGGGCGGCCTGCAGGGGCCACTGCGCCCATTGCTCCGCCGTGGCCCATTGCAGGGTGGCCTGCTGTTCCTGCTGCTTTTGCCATTCGGCAACCATGGCCCGCAGCGCCAGGCTGTCCTGCAACAGCAGGGTGTTGCCGCTGGCGTGGCAGGCCTGCCACTGGGCTTGCAGACCGTCCACGGTCAGCGGCAGGCAGGCGACCAGGCCGCGCGGCTGCAAGCCATATTGATTGGTTTCGCCCGTGGGGCCGTCCAGCAGCACCTGCTGCCCGGCGGCGATGGGCAGTTGCTGCGTGCCCCGGGCCGTGACGATGGGCAACGATGCCAGCACCGGCGCCTGCGCCAGCAGGCGCAGCAGGTACAGCGGCCCGCCCGCCTTCGGGCCGGTGCCCGAGAGGCCCTCCCCGCCAAACGGCTGCACGCCCACCACCGCGCCGACGACGTTGCGATTCACGTAGATATTGCCGGCATGGACGCGCTGCGAGACATGGGCCACGGTCTCGTCCAGGCGCGTGTGTACGCCGAAGGTCAGGCCAAAGCCCAGGGCATTGATCTGCGCCAGCAGGGCGTCCACATCCTTGCGGGCATAGCGCAGCACGTGCAGCACGGGGCCGAAGACTTCGCGCTGCAGGTCGGCCACCTTGCCCACCTCGATCAGCGTGGGCGCGACGAAGTGGCCGTGGCGGCATTCCGCCGGCAGCGTCAGGCGCGTGACGGCGTGGCCCTGGCCGCGCATGTGCGCGATGTAGCTTTCGATGTCGGCGCGGGCCTGGGCGTCGATCACCGGGCCGACGTCGGTCGCCAGTTGGTCGGGGTTGCCCACGCGCAGCTCCTGCATGGCGCCGCGCAGCATGTCCAGCACGCGGTCGGCGCTGTCTTCCTGCAGGCACAGCAGGCGCAGGGCCGAGCAACGCTGGCCGGCCGAGTCGTAGGCCGAGGCCAGCACGTCGCCCACCACCTGCTCCGGCAGGGCGGACGAATCCACCACCATGGCATTGATGCCGCCGGTTTCCGCAATCAGCGGCACGGGCTTGCCGTCACGGCCCAGGCGCCGGGCCAGACGGCGGTGAATGTGCTGCGCCACGGGGTGCGAGCCGGTGAACACCACCCCGTCGGTGCCCGGGTGGCCGACCAGGGCCTCGCCCACGGTTTCGCCCGCGCCCGGCAGCAGTTGCAGGGCGTGGGCCGGAATGCCGGCCTGGTGCAGCAGGGCCACGGCCTGCGCGGCGACCAGATTGGTCTGCTCCGCAGGCTTGGCGATGACCACGTTGCCGGCAGCCAGCGCGGCGGCAATCTGGCCGGTGAAGATGGCCAGCGGAAAATTCCACGGGCTGATGCACACCACCACGCCCAGGGGGCGATGGCTGCCGTTGTTCAACTGCTGCTGCGCCTGCTGGGCGTAGTAGCGCAGGAAGTCGATGGCCTCGCGCACCTCGGCAATGGCATTGGGCAGGGTCTTGCCCGCCTCGCGGCACAGCAGGCCCAGCAGCGGCTGCAACTGCGCCTGCATCAGATCGGCAGCGCGGTGCAGCGCCTCGGCCCGGGCCTTCACCGGCGTGGCCGGCCAGATCAGGGCGGCGTGCTGCGCCTGCGCCATGACCGGGGCCACGGCCTCGGCATCGGCCAGGCGCACTTCGCCCAGCACGTCCTGGACGTTGGCCGGGTTGCAGACCGCTTGCGCCGTCAGGTGCGCACCGTGAACAGGCTGGGCCGTCAGCGGCGCCACGCTGCCCAGCAGCGCGGCAGAAAGCGAGGCCAGCCGCTGTTCGTTGCTCAAGTCCAGCCCGGCTGAATTGCTGCGCCCCTGCGCGGCATACAGCGCGGCGGGGGCCGCAATCTGGTCGTGCGGACGGCCCGGCGGAACCAGCGCCTGGGCAGCGGCCACCGGGTCGGCGACCAGCTCGGCAATGGCGATGCGCTCATCGCCGATCTGGTGGACGAAGGAGCTGTTCGCGCCGTTTTCCAGCAGGCGGCGCACCAGATAGGCCAGCAGGGTTTCGTGCGTGCCCACCGGGGCATAGATGCGGCAGGGGCGGGCCAGCCTGCCCTGGGCGGTGTCGCCCACCACTTCCTCGTACAGGCCTTCGCCCATGCCGTGCAGGCACTGGAACTCGTACTGGCCCCGGTAGTAGTTGTTGCCCGCCATGTGGTAGATGCTGGCCAGCGTGTGGGCGTTGTGCGTGGCGAACTGGGGAAAGACCGCCTCGGGCGCGTCCAGCAGCTTGCGGGCGCAGGCCAGGTAGGACACGTCGGTATGCACCTTGCGGGTGTAGACCGGGTAGTCCTCCAGCCCGTCCACCTGGGCGCGTTTGATCTCGCTGTCCCAGTACGCGCCCTTGACCAGCCGCACCATCAGGCGGTGCTTGCTGCGGCGGGCCAGGTCGATCAGCCAGTCCAGCACGAAGAAGGCGCGGCGCTGGTAGGCCTGCACCACGAAGCCGATGCCGTTCCAGCCCGCCAGCGTGGGCGCAAAGCACAGCTGCTCCAGCAGGTCGAGCGAGATTTCCAGGCGGTCGGCCTCCTCGGCGTCGATGTTCAGGCCGATGTCGTACTGCCGGGCCAGCTCGGCCAGTTGCAGCAGGCGCGGGTACAGCTCCTGCATCACGCGCTCGCGCTGGGCGCGGCTGTAGCGCGGGTGCAGGGCCGACAGCTTGATGGAAATGCCCGGCCCTTCGTAAATGCCGCGCCCCTGCGCCGCGTGGCCGATGGCGTGGATGGCCTGCTCGTAGGCCTGCAGATAGCGCTGCGCGTCGGCCTCGGTCGCGGCCGCCTCGCCCAGCATGTCGTAGGAGTAGCGAAAGCCTTTTTCCTCCAGCTTGCGGCTGTTGGCCAGCGCGGCGGCAATCGTCTGGCCGGTGACGAACTGCTCGCCCATCATGCGCATGGCGGTGTTCACGCCCTGGCGGATCAGCGGCTCGCCGCCCCGGGCGATCAGGCGCGTCAGGGCGCCGCCCAGCTTCTGCTCGCTGTGCACGCCCACCAGCTTGCCGGTAATCATCAGCCCCCAGGTGGCGGCATTGACGAACAGGCTGGGCGAATCGGTGTGCGAGCGCCAGTCGCCCTTGCTGACCTTGTCGCGGATCAGCGCATCGCGCGTGGCGCGGTCGGGGATGCGCAGCAGCGCCTCGGCCAGGCACATCAGCGCCACCCCCTCCTGGCTGGACAGCGAATACTCCTGCACCAGCGCCTCCACGCCCGAAGTCTTCTTCTGGCGCTTGCCACGCAGCGCCTGCACCAGCCGCGTGGCCAGGGCCTGCACCTCCTGGGGCTGGGCGCTGGCGGCAAAGGCCATCAGCAGCGGCAGGCATTCGGTTTCCGGGCGGCGGTAGGCCGCCGTGATGGCGGCCCGCAGCACGCTTTGCGGCTGCACATCCTGGGCCAGGGCATAAAACGGGGTGTAGGCGGGCTGGTTATCCGCCAGGGCTTCGGGTTCTACCGCATCCCCTGCGGGGTTTACCGCACCGAGGTGCTGCAGTTCGGGCAACGGTTTACCTTGCTCGATGGCCTCCAGATAACTGTGCAGCGCCTGCTTGTGCAGCCAATGGGGCGTGCAGCCCAGTTGCTGGGCTGCCGCCTTGAGCCGATCCCGCATCAGCTCGTCCACCTTGATGCCGATGGTTGTTGTCGCCATATCCGCCTAGCTTCCTGAAGAGAACCTGCACACCGTTTGAAAAAGTGGCGCGATTCTAGGGAGGTGTAACCAAACCAGGTATTGGGGTTTTCCTATCCATTGCGCGGTTAACCTGGAGCACGCCAACCCCGCCACGCTCCATGGGAAAAATAAAAAAAGGAGCTTTCACCATTTGCCATATCTATATTTCAATGAAAAATTGATCTGAAATACAGATTTGACAAGCGGAAAAAGCAATCGTTTCAATAGCACATGACACCATCCCTGCGTGCGAGAATCTGCCCACCCTGGCCGCGGGCCGCAAGGCCGCCAAGGGTGCCCGCCTGGGTATTCTGGGGGCCACGTCGATTGGCGATGCCCCCGTGCGTGTGAACGCCTACACGGCAGGTATCACTGTCCTGCCCATCGCCAACGCTGCTGCTGGACACCCGCCTGCGCGGGTGTGACGGCAAGAAAGAATCCTTGCCATGCCCCTTCATCCCCCCACCCGCCGCACCTGGCTGACCGGCACCCTGGCAGCCGCAGCCACCTCTGCCCTGGCCCTGCCCGGCTGCGCCACATCCCGGGCCGCTGCGCCGCACCCCACCGCCCGGCCCTGGGCCATGCCCGGCACGTTCTACCTGGATCTGCCCGCCGCACCGCTGCCCGGCAGCACGGCGGCGCGGCAGCACCGCATCATGGTCTACCGGCCCGCAGGGGATGTGCCCGCAGGCGGCTTTCCGGTCATCTACGTGCTGGACGGCAACCTGATGTTCCCCCTGGTCGCCCAGCTCCTGCACAACCGAGGGGCACGCGGGCCTGCGCTGCGCGGCGACAGCGCCATCGTGATCGGCCTGGGACATGCCCTGCCGCCCGGCAGCCAGGAAGTGCATGACCGTGCCGCCCGCACCTATGACTACACCCCGCCCTACCCCGGCATCGGCCCCACCAGCCAGGGGCAGGCCCAGGGCGGCGCCGATCGGTTTCTGGACTTCATCGCCACCCAGGTGCAGCCGCTGGTGGCCCGCCAATGGCCTGTCGACATGGAGCGGCAAACGCTGGTCGGGCACTCCTTTGGCGGCCTGTGCGTCCTGCACACGCTGCTGACCCGGCCCGGCATGTTCCAGCGCCATGTGGTCGGCAGCCCGTCGCTGTGGTGGGAAGGGGGTCGGATACTGGATGCCTGCGCCGCCTTCGTCGCCCACCATGCTCCACCGGGCCAGCGCCTGCCGCAGCCGCTGGCCCTGCACCTGAGCCAGGGCAGCGAAGAGCAACGCCGCGCCACGATACCCGCCAACCCCGAACGCGAAGTCCGACAGAACAGCAGCGCCGCCGACCTGCCCGCCCTGCTGGCACCGGTGCCAAACCTGGCGTGCGACTACACCGTCTGGCCCGGCGCCGACCACGGCGGCGCGATACCGTTCGTCTGTATGCAGGCCGTGCGCGTGGCACTGGGCGGCGCGGGCACGGCACCATAGGCCTGCCGGAAAATACTATTGAAAAAAGAGCTCCTACCGCTTGTTATTCATGGATATCAGATTGATTAAATCCTGAAGTCCTTGAAACAAAAGCGGTAGCAGCTCTTCTTTATAGATCAGCACTGCGTACATGCCAGCCGTACAGCAGGGCCAGGGCGGCAAGTTCCAGGGCCAGAAATGTAGCGACGGTTTCCATGGTGCAACTCCTTCATAGTCGGTGCCTGCATGGTGCAGGGCCGGTGTGAAGGCGTTGTGCATGGCGGGTAAACCTCTGTGTCGGGCAGGTAATGCCCGTAAAAAACCCGCGCAGGCCGCAGGCCATGCTTGAAACACCGCATGGCCGACAAGGCGCTACCGTGGCAACGTCAGATGCAACTTAATCGCATTCTCAAAGACACAGGAACAGCCTGTGCATGTCGGCGAAGCAGTCGTCCAACGTCGAAAGTGAGCCGCTCACATCGAGGAGGTAATAGACCCAGCCTATGTAGCTTTGATAGACTTCGCCGTCGCGGTAAGGTCTGGAAGAGACTTCGCCGTCAGCTTGACGATTCGGCTGTTGATCTTGCTATCGATCTTTGCAAGGAACTTGGACGATCTCAGCGTGCTTTTGAATGACCCATACTGCTCGCGGTCATAGCTGTCAACGGCTGCATCGTAGAACATCTCTACCGCCTTCTTCACATACTTTTTAAGCGCATTCTCAAATTCGGTTGAACGCATTCTTTGAACCGTAATCTGAGGTGATGAAAGATCAGAGAGCTTTGCGAAAATCTTGAATGTGCAATACGTTATCCAGTAGGTGCCTGTGACTCCGAGCAGTGGCGCATTCTCGTCACCTCCCAAACCTTCAAGATGCTTCTGTCTTTCCTCATCAGCAAATTGACCTACAAGCCACGCGAGATACACTGAGGCCGCGCTGATACCCTTCTTAAAGAGTTTTTGATAGGGTTCGTCGAACAATTCACTCTTGTTATCAATCGCTTGAATCAAGTAAGCGGGTTCGGTCGATGCGAGGTATTGGGCTACCTTATCCAGTTCGATTGTGAGTGCATCTCGCTTGCGACGGGATCCTGCCTGCTTAGGTGCATACGTGACCCCGACCTTGTGAAACTCCTTTCGCAACTGCTCCTGAATTTCATCTGCGGCTCGTACAGTCCAGATCTTCACAGCATTCTGCGAGTTGTTATACCGGACAATCTCATTCTTCAATCCGACCTTTGCCGCGATAACTCTCGTAAGCACTTTCGCCGTATCCTTTGCATTCGCCCGGACGAGACTTGAGGTGGTTTGACAGCCGTTCACGATGCTGAATCGCTTGAGCTGAAGGCCAGAGCTTTTGGGTTCTCCCAATGGGGCTGCGCTGTCCGCAACAATGGTGATGCCATTGTTCAAAGCCCAAAAGTTCCCTGGCGACGTCTGGGCAGTCTTCATGATTTGCTCGTTAATCCCCCCCTTGCGAGCGCCTAGGAAAAGACGGATGTTGCCTGCGAAAAGTTTGTCTTGGTGGGCAGTATGCAGGCGTTTTAACTCACCCGCACTTACGGATCCTACCCAAGCCCGCCCGTACTCTCCCGAGTCTTCAAAGTAATTCCCGGAGAACTGCAAATGATCCTCTGGTATCCCTGCCTCAGCATCCATAAGGCCTTGGTACTTATTCAAAATAACGTCTTGGGCGTAGTGGAAAAAGTTAATACCTATGAACGAAGGATCCTTCGAATGAGCAGCGACAGACCGATCAATTTGGTCAGACTTCTTACCTAGAGTAATCAAACCAACGGTGTACGTGTAGGTTGGATTCGCCTTCTGAAGCGACTGGAGTTGCTCCGACAAGTCAGGGCGACCAGCATCAGCAAGAAGCTTGGGTTTCCTGATATAGGGAATCGCAGCCACAACTGCATCCCACTTCGCTTTTGGTGTGGTCTTGCTGAAATTTTCAGGGCAATGCGCTTGGAGAATCACGATTTCTTCGCTGCTCGCGTCAGCGAAAGCGATATCGATTCCTTGATCGTTGCCGCCATCCGCTGCAGCCGACTCGAGTGCATCATCTTCCTCTATGTCAAAGAAGGTGATTGCAAACCATGCTGCAAATGCGCGACTCCTAGTGAGTGATCCGCGGTGTGCCAACTCGTCTATCGAGTCAAGAATATCCTTTAGTTCTGCTTGCATAGTCTCTCCTTAAACTGGCTGTTCTACACAATAACACATTGAATCTTGGGCTTCTCAGGCGGGCGCTGTCTGTCAGGTTGTTGCAACTACCTCTCTCCAGTTTGCGTCATAGCACTACTTTTGATCTGTAGCGCACGCTGATTTATCAGGACTTTCAATCTTGCTTCACGACGTCAACAATGTCCGGTTCAGGATTTGCTGCCAAATGTCCGTTTCGTGTCGGCAGCAGTAGTCGCGTTGCCATACACCTTGACCACTTCGAAGCATTCTGTGTGGTTTCATCACACCAAACAAAGGCTGTATCGAATGCAAATCACTGGCAAGTTTAGCATGCAAATCTGCGGTGGATTTCATGCAAATACTCAGTCAAACTTGATTTATTTCGACCTAGCTAGAAATTCAGGGAGCAGCGTGCGCAAGCTGAATCTAAGCACTGAGGCCCAGCATACCGTCGATATTGCAAAGCCTCTACTTCCAATAGGCAATACCCGTAAAAAAACCGCGCAGGCCGGGAAGGCATGCGCGGGAAAAGGAAAGGTAAGGTAAGGTAAACGCTTAGAAGCGGGCGTTCAGACTAATCCAGAAGCTGCGGGCCTTGTCCTTGTTGTTGTAGTCATCGGTGTAGACGGGGGTGTATGTCCCATTGCCGTTGTCATCGAATCTGGTGCGGTAGCTGGTGAACTTCTTATCCAGCAGGTTATTGACCCGCCCCGTCAGCGTCAGGTTCTTGGACAGCGCATAGCTCGCGCCCAGGTGCAGTACGTTGTAGCCTTTGTAATACAGGAATTCGTTCGTGACGGCATCCGTGCCACGGAAACGCTTGGAGCGGAATTCTGCCGTCAGGAACGAATTGAATTTGGAATTGACCTGCCAGTCCAAAGTCACGTTCGCCATATGTTTGGCCATATTGGTCAAAGGCTGACCGGCCGACTTGCCAGATTTCTTCTCGCTATCGGTCCAGGTGTAGTTGCCGCGCACAGCAAAAGCCGATGTGAGCTGATAACGCCCGGCCAACTCCAGCCCATGAATGGTGGCGCGATCCACGTTGGTCTTCTGGCTGTAGGTGGTATAGCCCAAATCACCGTAGCCGCCCAGGTTCACGCAAGGGCGTGCCCCACCCGTCGCATCGCACGTCTGGGCTACGTCACCGCTTTCGATCTTGTCCTTGAAACGGGTATTGAAGATGGTGGCATTGAAGCTGTGCCGATCCGGGTGATTCCAGTACACGGCCACTTCGCTGTTCACGCTGGTCTCGGGCTTGAGGTCGGGGTTGCCAGCCCAGGGAGAAACACCCTGGCCGCCGAAACCGATGATGCCGTCATACAAATCCGTGGTCTTGGGCGTTTTGTAGCCGGTGCTGACGCCGCCCTTGAATGTCCACTGCGGGTTCAGCGTGTACACACCATAAACACGGGGCGAGACGTGGCTGCCAAACATATTGTGGTGGTCGTAACGCAAGCCGGTGGTCAAGGTGAACGCCTCGTTGGGCATCCAGTTGTTCTCGGCAAACAACGAGTACATCTTGAATGCCTGCTTGGCCCCTGCGCTATTGCCTTCCAGGCCAAAAACGCCATCGGTCAGATTACCGTCGATATATTGGCCACCCACGACCAGCATGTGATCGCCACCCCAGCCTTTCAGGGGAATATCAAACTTGGCATCCAGGGTGTACTGGCTGCTTTCCAACGTGCGCAGCGGACGCGGCAGGAATGTGGCCTCGGCCAGCGCTTTGCGGTCGGCAACACTCATGCCGGCGTAGGCACCGGTGCCGTCGTACATCTGCTGCAAGTCTTTGCGCTCATCGGGAGAAAACGGCAAGGAACGGCCATTGTTGCTTGTCTCCACGTAGGAAAGCGCCACATAGCTGCGCCCGAAGTCCCAATCGCCTTCATGCGTCAAAGCCCAACTGTCACGCTCGAATTTTTGCTGCGCTGTATAGCCCACCCGTGGCTCCACCCTGGTGCCAGCGTTGTTCGTGCGCCAAACGGAAGCAATACCGTCCAGCGTGCCAAGCTGTGCTTCGCTGTTGTCGTATTTCTGGCGCGAGATGTCGTAGTCCAGGGTCACGCTTTGCCGGGCATCGGGTTTGAACGAGAGGCTGAACCCCAGTGACTTGTTCTGGTTCTCGACCGTACGCCCGCCGCCGCCAAATCCCAAAGTACGGACATGGGTTGTTCCAGCAGGATCGGTAACGGGAGCGTATTCAGGATCAGAGGGGTCTTTGTCATAGAAACTGCCACGAATCGCCAAACCCCAACGATCGGACAACGGCCCACGCAGATCAAAGTCCACCGTGGTTTCATCGCCAAACTGGCTGTCTTGCTGGAAACTGCGGCCCAAGGTGGCTGATCCTGTCCATTTGTCAGTCACTTTCTTGGTGATGATGTTGATCACCCCGCCCATGGCATCCGCCCCATACAAGGTGGAAGCCGGGCCGCGAATCACCTCGATGCGTTCGATCGCATCCAGCGGTGGAATATGGTTGAACTGGTTGCCGGAGAAGCTGTTGGGATAGATGTCGCCGTGGTTGCTCTGGCGTTTGCCATTGACCAAGATCAGCGTGTAATCGGCTCCCATACCACGCAAGCTGATGGTCTTCTGCCCGGTCTTATCGGAAGTCTCGCCAATGTCCACCCCTTCCAGATCACGCACGGCATCAATCAGGCTGGTGTAGGGGCGCTTGGCGAGTTCCTCTTTGGAGATCACCGAAATACTGGCCGGTGCATCGGTGATCTTCTGCTCAAACCCCGCTGCCGACACCACCACTTCCGACAGGGTGGTGGTGGCCACCTCCTGGGCGCTGACCGAGGCGCAAGCCGCTGCGGCGGCCAGTGCCAGCAACGTAGGGGCCAGCTTCGGAGCGCGAACGCTATGGCCGGGGGGGGTGCGGTGGGACATGAAAACTCCTCCAAAGGCCGATAAAGGCCCTCTCTGTTAGTTAAGAAATGAATCGCTTTATGGCAGCAGCGGCAGGGCCGCCTGAGTGCTGGGCTGCACCCGTCTCCACCCAGGGTTTCCCCGGCATGGACGCCAACGGGAGTGGATTATTACGATAAGCAACATCAATCATTCTTATTTGCATAATAAAACGGGTTGTTTGTTGGTAAACCGCCACAACGCCCGGTGGGCTTTCTTGATCCACTGCAAATTTGCGCCCTCCTTCTCAGGGGAGTTTGGGAAAACCCTCGCCATAATCGCGCCCATGCTTGAGCGCCTGCGCCGTCACCACCGCCTCCAGACCTTGGTGCTGGGGCTGTTTGCCGCGCTCTGGCTGGTGGCCCTGACCTCCGGCGCCCAGATACGGATGGTGCTGCCCCTGCTGGGCCATGCCGCCGCGACCAGCACCAGCATGGCCGACATGGGCTACTGCGGCATGGCCCCGCAGGCCAGCGAGCTGATGGCCTGGCTGGGAGAGGATGCCGCCCCCGACGACCACAGCGCCAGCGCCCACACCCCGGCCTGTCTGCTGTGCATCGCCTTGGCCGCGCCGGGGCAAGTGCGCTCCACGCTGTACCGCCCGCCCCTGCTGGCGGGCCTGCGCCTGCCGGGCAACCCCGGTGCCGCGCCCCGGGGCTGGCTGGCCCAGGCCCCGCTGCCCGCGCGGGGGCCACCACTGCTCCACGGTTGAAATTCTTGCGCTGATGCGCCCTGGCCCCTGCGTGCAGCCGTGCTGTGCGCAGCGGCAGGCGGCGGCGCGGGCTGCCTGTCTGTGGTCCTCTTTTTCAACATGCAACGCTTCCCCATGCCCCAATGACGGCAGGGTGGAGCGTGGAGCCATTCCCGATGAAATTCCGTTCCTTTCCCAAAGCCACCCCTTTGGCGCTGGCGTGCGCCACTCTGTTCGCCCCACTGGCCTACGCACAGGACAGCGCCCCGGTAAAAACGCTGGACGAGGTGCTGGTCACCGCCGTGCACGACCATTCGGCCGTCCAAGTGGTCACCGACCCGAAAATCCCCCGCCAGCCCATCCCCGCCAGCGATGCTGCCGATTACCTGAAAACCATCCCCGGCTTTTCCGCCGTGCGCAGTGGCGGAACGAATGGCGAACCGATATTCCGGGGCCAGTTCGGCTCGCGCCTGCCGCTGCTGACCAATGGCACACAGATGCTGGGTGCCTGCCCGGGCCGCATGGACACGCCCAGTTCCTACATCGCGCCGGAGACGTTCGACGTGCTCACCCTGGTCAAGGGGCCGCAAACCGTGCTCTGGGGGCCGGGTGCTTCCGCCGGGGTGGTGCGCTTCGAGCGCGAGCGTCCCGACTTTGCCGCTGGCCCGGTGAACTTCACCGCCAGCGTGCTGGGTGCCAGCGCCGGGCGCAATGACCAGAACGCCGATCTGGCCGTAGGCAATGACCAGTTCTACGCCCGCGTCAGCGCCAACCATTCGCACGGCCAGGACTACAAGGATGGCGACGGCAACAGCATCCCCTCCGGCTGGGACAAATGGAATGCCGATGCGGCCCTGGGCTGGACACCCGATGCCGACACCCTGGTGGAATTGAGCGTCGGTGCCGGCGACGGCTGGGCACGCTCCGCCGCCCGCGGCATGGACGGTACCCAGTTCCGCCGCGACAGTCTGGGCCTGCGGCTGCAAAAGCAAAACATCACGCCATGGCTGACCAAGGTGGAGGCCCAGATCTACCGCAATACCGCCGACCATTTGATGGACAACTTCCAGCGCCGCACCCTCTCCCCAGGCAAGATGGCCATGGCCAGCAACGTCAAGCGCATCGTCACGGGTGGCCGCGTTGCCGCAACCTTGCAACCGACCCCGGCACTGACCGCCGACGTCGGCCTGGACATGCAGCGCAACACGCACGAAGGGCGCAGCGGCATGGGCATGAGCTACCTGAACAAGCCGTGGGTGCGCGATGCCAAGTTCGCCAACCTGGGCCTGTTTACCGAGCTGCGCTGGCAAGCCGCACCCAGCACCCTGTGGGTGGGCGGCCTGCGCCTGGACCGCGCCCAGGCATGGGATTACCGCAACCCGGCCAGCACCGGCAAGCGTGACGAAAGCGCCCTGCCCAGCGGCTTTGTGCGCTGGGAACAGACACTGGCCAGCGGGGCCACCACCTACGTCGGTCTGGGGCATGTGCAGCGCTTTCCGGATTACTGGGAGCTGATTTCCGGGAAAGCAGGCAACGTCTTTGCCACACTGGAACCGGAAAAAACCACTCAGTTGGACATCGGAGCGAACTGGAAGGGGGATCACTGGCAGTTCTGGACCTCCGCCTACGCCGGGATGGTGCGTGACTTCGTTCTGTTTGACTACACCAGCAACCCCAGCAAGGCACGCAATATTGATGCCCGTACCGCCGGTTTCGAGCTTGGCAGCAGCTACCGGTTCGCACCGGCCTGGACGGCCCAGGCCACCCTGGCCTATAGCTGGGGCCGCAACAGCAGCGATGGCACGGCCCTGCCGCAAATGCCGCCGCTGGAAGCGCGTCTGGGCCTGGATTACGCCCAGGGCCCGTGGACGGCGGGTGCCCTGTGGCGGCTGGTGGCAGCGCAGCACCGCTACGCCAAAGACCAGGGCAATGTGGTGGGCCGGGACATGGGGGCCAGCAGCGGCTTTGGCGTGCTGTCCCTGCACGCCAGCTACCGTGTGCAGCCACAGATGAAAGTCACCGTGGGCGTGGACAACCTGCTGGACAAAGCCTATACAGAGCACCTGAACCTGGCGGGCAATGCCGGCTTCGGCTTCCCCGGCAATACCCGGCTGAACGAGCCTGGGCGCACCCTGTGGCTGCGGGCGGATATGCAGTTCTAAGCCACTGCGGCTTAACGTAAAAAGAGCTTGCGGCGCTTATTCGACCAGCGCTGCAAGCTCTTTTTTTTATTGATTGATTTCAGAAACGCGGCAGATCGGGGTGGCTCATCTTGCCGCCGCGCACCAGCATCTTGCCGTACTCGGCGCAGCGGTTGAGCGTGGGGATGAGCTTGCCGGGGTTGAGCAGCCCGGCTGGGTCGAAAGCGGCTTTCAGGGCGAACATCTGCGCGTTTTCTTCCACGGTGAACTGGACGCACATGCTGTTCAGCTTTTCCACCCCCACCCCGTGCTCGCCGGTGATGGTGCCGCCCATGGCGACGCTGGTTTCCAGAATCTCCGCGCCGAACAGCTCGCAGCGGCGCAGCTCGTCGGCGTTGTTGGCATCGAACAGGATCAGCGGGTGCAGGTTGCCGTCGCCCGCGTGGAAGACGTTCACGCAGCGCAGCTGGTATTTCTTTTCCATCTCCTGGATGGCCAGCAGGATGTCGGCCAGGCGCTTGCGCGGGATGGTCGAGTCCATGCACATGTAGTCGGCGCTGATGCGGCCGCTGGCGGGGAAGGCGTTCTTGCGCCCGCTCCAGAAGCGCAGGCGCTCTTCCTCGTTGCTGCTCACGGCAATGGCGGTGGCCCCGGCGCCGCGCAGCACTTCGCTCATGCGGGCGATTTCTTCCTCGACTTCCTCGGGCGTGCCGTCGCTTTCGCACAGCAGGATGGCTTCGGCGCTCAGGTCGTAACCGGCGTGGACGAAGTCTTCCACGGCAGCGGTCATGGGCTTGTCCATCATCTCCAGCCCCGCCGGGATGATGCCCTGGGCGATGACGGCGGCCACGGCGTCACCGGCTTTGCGCACGTCGTCGAAGCTGGCCATGATGCAGCGGGCCAGTTGCGGCTTGGGGATGAGTTTGACGGTCACTTCCGTCACCACGGCCAGCATCCCTTCGCTGCCCATCATCACGGCCAGCAGGTCGTAGCCGGGAGTGTCCAGCGCCATGCTGCCGAACTCGATGGGTTCACCGGCCACGGTAAAGCCCTGGATTTTCAGGATGTTGTGCACGGTCAGCCCGTATTTCAGGCAGTGCACGCCGCCGGAGTTTTCCGCCACGTTGCCGCCGATGGTGCAGGCGATCTGGCTGCTCGGGTCGGGGGCGTAGTACAGGCCGTGGGGGGCCGCCGCATCGCTGATGGCCAGGTTGCGCACGCCGCACTGCACGCGGGCGGTACGGCTGTGCGGGTCGAGGTCGAGGATCTTGTTGAACTTGGCCAGCGACAGCGTCACGCCCATGGCGTGCGGCATGGCCCCGCCGGACAGGCCGGTGCCCGCGCCGCGTGCCACCACGGGCACCTGCAGGCGGTGGCAGACCTGGAGCACGGCCTGCACCTGCGCATACGTCTCGGGCAACGCCACGACCAGCGGGCGCTGGCGGTAGGCGGTCAGGCCATCGCATTCATAAGGGGTGGTGTCTTCGGACTGCCACAACAAGGTGTGGGCGGGCAGGTGCTGGCCCAAAGCCTGCACCACTTCGGTCTGGCGGGCCGAGCGCTCAGACGCCGTAGGGGTTTCGGTAGCGGTCATCATGGCGTGACTGTAGACGATGCCCCTGGCAGGCCGGTGTGAACTTTCTTGCAGCAGAGCGTGAAAGCGGATGTATTCAAAAAAGAGAGCTTTTTCCGCTTGAATTCATTGGATTTCAATATGAAACGTATCTGAAATCCTTTATTTATCAGCGCAAGAAGCTCCTCTTTCAGATACGCATCAATTCACCGCCTTGACCAGCCACTCGGCAAAGGCGTTGCATTCCCAGCGGTCCATGGTTCCGGTGCGCCAGCACAGGTAATGGGCATTGGCGCTGGGCACGTCCAGGTCGAACAGCCGTACCAGCGAACCATGCTCCAGCCACGGTGCGCCCAGCTTCAGACGCACCGGGGCCACGCCCAGGCCGCCAGCGGCGGCATCGCACAGCAGGCCCACGTCGTTGAATTGCGAGCCTTCGACCGGCTCCACCCAGTCCAGGCCAGCCGCCTTGAACCAGGGCTGCCACGGCTCCAGCGGGCTGCGCAGCAGGGGCAGGCCGTCCAGATCCTCGGGGGTGTCGATCGGCCCGTGCTGGCGCAGGAAGCCGGGCGAAGCCAGGGGGGTGTAGACGTCGCGGGCCAATTCCATGTGTTCCACGTCGGCATAGTGGCCGGTGCCGTAGCGCACGATCAGGTCGGCATCCTCGGCCACCACGTCCAGCAGCGGAATGGCGACCTGCAGGGCGATGTCGATTTCCGGGTACGCGGCGGTAAATTGCGAGAGCTTGGGAATCAGCAGGCACCGGGCAAAGGTGGGGGTGACGGCGATTTTCAGGCGCTTGCGCCCGGACGACAGCGGCAGGTTGGGAAAGCGCTGCAGCGCCCCCAGGCCCTCGCGCACCTGTTGCAGGTAGTTGATGCCCTCGGTCGTCAGGGAAAAGTCGGAGCGGCCAAAGAGCTGGGTGCCCAGCACTTCTTCGAGCTGGCGCACGCGGTGGCTGACGGCGCTGGGCGTGACGCTGAGTTCATCGGCCGTCAGCGTCACGCTGCGCAGCCGCGCCAGGGCCTCGAACGTCAGCAGACACTGGATGGGAGGAATACGCCGCGCTGCACGGCTATCGAAACTGGGGCGGCCGGCGCGGGGCGTGGTCATCAGCGGAACACCACGGTTTTATGGCCGTTCAGGATGACCCGGCGCTCGCTGTGCCACTGCACGGCGCGGGCCAGCACCTGGCTTTCGGTGTCCTGGCCGCGGGCGGTCAGGTCGTCCACGGTGTCGGTGTGGTCGGCGCGGGCCACGTCCTGCTCGATGATCGGGCCTTCGTCCAGGTCGGCGGTGACGTAGTGGGCGGTGGCGCCGATCAGCTTCACGCCCCGGTCATGCGCCTGGTAATAGGGCTTGGCCCCCTTGAAGCTGGGCAGGAAGCTGTGGTGGATGTTGATCGCCCGGCCCTGCAACTGCTGGCACAGGTCGTTGGAGAGCACCTGCATGTAGCGGGCCAGCACGACCAGCTCGGCGCCCTCCTGCTCGATCACTTCCAGCTGGCGTGCCTCGGCCTGGGCCTTGGTGGCGGCGGTGACGGGGATGTGGTGGAAAGGGATGTTGTAGCTGGCCGCCAGCTGGTAGAAATCGCGGTGGTTGCTGATGATGGCGCGGATGTCCACCGGCAGCAGCCCGGACTTGAAGCGGAACAGCAGGTCGTTCAGGCAGTGGCCCTGGCGGCTGACCATGATGACGGTCTTCATGCGCTCGGCCTCGGGGTGGATGCTCCAGCGCATCTGCAACGGTTCGGCCAGGGCGGCGAACGCGGTTTTCAGGCTGGCCAGGTCATGCGCACTGCAGGCAAACTGCACGCGCATGAAAAACAGGCCGGTGGCCGGGTCGTTGTATTGGGCCGCTTCTTCGATGTTGGCGCTTTGCTCCAGCAGGAAGCCGGAGACGGTATGCACCAGCCCCAGGCGGTCGGGGCAGGACAGGGTCAGGATGTAGGCGTGGGTCATAACCGGCTGATTGTCGCAGCAATGCGGGGGCTACGCCCCGCTGGGGGCTGCGCCTGGATCAATGAATCAGCACCGGGTTTTGCGCCAGGCTGGCATAGCGTTCCAGCGTGGCCTCGACCTCTTCCTCGGAGGGGGATTCGTTCTGCCAGGCATGGATCTGGCGCTGGAACAGCTCGGCCCAGGCCCCGTCCAGGTACACCTCCTTGCCCGAGCGCTTGTCCACGATCTCGAAGCCATGGCGCGGCAGGGCCGGGGTTTCGGTCGTGCCGTCCGAGAGGACGATCTTTTCCGGCAGCCCCAGGTCGGGCTGCATGTGCAGCACCACGAAAGTGTCTGAGTCGTACAGCATTTGCATGATGTGGCCCTCCTTTCATCGTGTTACGGGTTGGGTGCTTGACATGTCGCGAAGTTCCTGCGGCACAGTTTGCAGCTGCAGGTCGAGGCTGTCATTCGCGCTTTCCTGCATACGGATGCGCACGGGCAGATAACCCCACTGCGGTGCCAGCCACAAGGCCGAGTGACTGGCCTGCGCCCCTGCCTCTGCGTTATCGGCATCCAGGTGCAGCAGCTTGAGCGCCACGACCGGCCCGGCCGGCAGTTGCAGGGTTTCCTGACGATCTATGACAAACACCCAGGGCTTGACGCTTTTGTTGCTGGCCGCCTGCACGGTGATGCGCGTGCCGCCCGGGTAGGCCTGGGGCGCGGCGGCCAGCATCCCGCCGACCTGGAAAAACACGCTCACCCGATCCTGGGTCAAGGCGGCCCACGGCGCGGGGGCGCTGCCCCGGCTGAAGACGATCTGCCCGGCAGCGGCATCGAAGCTGACGCGGTATTCCTTGCGGGCGCGGTCCATGAACACTTCGGGCTGCAGGCCGTGCTCGGTCACCTGGCCGACGCTCGACTGGCGCCGCCCGCCCAGCAGCGGCATCTGCACTTCCTGCACCGCTTCATAGCGCCCATCCGCCGCCTGCCACTGCAGCCGGGCGCTGGCGTTGAAGGCAAAGCCCTTGGCCTTGCCGGCCACGGCAAACGGCAGTTGCGCGTTGGGCGGCGCCTGCCACGCCCAGGCGGCGCTGCGCGGCGTGTCCTGGCCCGTCGTCACCTGCACGGCAGGGGCCGCGCACGCCCCGGCAGCAGCCAGCCCCAAGGCCAGGGCCAGGGGCTGCACCCAAGAAGTCAAAACCCGCATGGCGGCACTCCAGAAAAACAGGGATTCCCTGCATGAAAAAAGGCACCCGCAGGTGCCTGTTCGGGGGTTGGCAGCTTACTCCTGCGCCAGTTCCTCGCTGCCGCGCAGCCGTACACGCATCCAGAAGCCCCGGGATTCGCCCTGCTTGACCAGCTTGGACTGCACCTTGACCAGGTTCGCCTGGGGCATGGGAATCTTGTAATGCTTGGGCATGCTCAGGATGGCGCCGAAGGTGGGCATTTTCCAGTACTGGTCGTAACCGGCGTGGTAGGCCACTTCCTCGCACCAGCCCACGCGCTCGATGTCGGCGCGTTGCTGGGCGGTGATTTCCGCGCCGGTGGCGGCCCCCAGCGCCTCGACCAGCAGCAGCGACTGGGTGTTGGGCGGGATGTGCAGCCAGATTTCGACCGCGTCGCCAAAGCCTTCGGTGCGTGCAGCCTGGCCGCTGGCGGCGACGCCTTCGGTTTCGGGGCGTCCCATGTAGCGCCGGGGCGCCTGGTCGGCCGGGAGTTCGGAGGGGGTGGATGCTTGGGTATTCACTGGGGTGCTTTCTTCTGTGTCCAGGTGTCCAGCGCAGGCGCTGGCATGCCGGAACGAGGCTTGTCGCCTTTCATCATATGGGCGCTATTGTGGCAAATACTAGGGCCAATGATCCAGCACAAGTCCGCCCGAGCCTACCACTGCCGGCGCAAGGGGTTTACCCGCTAGACTTTGTCCTCCCCCCTCACTCCGAAAGGTTTGCCATGCGTCGTTTTGCTGGATTGGCTCTTTGTCTCATTTTCGGCACAGCCCAGGCCGACACGGTCGCGGTCGCGGTGGCCGCCAACTTCACGGCCCCGATGCAGGAGATCGCCCCCCTGTTCGCCAAGGCCACGGGCCACGAGGCGCAGCTCTCGTTCGGCGCGACGGGCAAGTTCTACGCCCAGATCAACAACGGGGCGCCGTTCGACGTGCTGCTGTCGGCCGACGCCAGCACGCCGACCAAGCTGGCCAATGAAAAAATGGCCGTGGCCAGCAGCCAGATCACCTACGCCAAGGGCCAGCTGGTGCTGTGGAGCGCCCAGGCCGGCTACGTGGACAACGCGGGCGAGGTGCTGAAGACCGGCACCTGGCGCCACATTGCCATTGCCAACCCCAAGCTGGCCCCCTACGGCGCTGCCGCACAGGAGGCCTTGCAGAAACTGAACCTGGCCGACAGCGCCGCGCAGCGCACCGTGCTGGGCGAGAACATCGGGCAGACCTACCAGTTCGCGGCCTCGGGCAATGCGGAGCTGGGCTTCGTCGCCGCCTCGCAGGTGATGAAGGACGGCAAGCTGCAATCCGGTTCGGCCTGGATCGTGCCCGCAGAGCTGTATTCGCCCATCCGCCAGGACGGCATCGTGCTGCAACGCGCCAGCAGCAACCCGGCTGCGCAGGCGCTGCTGGACTACCTGCAAGGGCCGGAGGCACGCGCCATCATCCAGTCCTACGGCTACAGTTTTTAAAGCTGCATCCGCTCTTATTCATTGATTTTCAAGGTATTTCTATTCTGAAACCCTTTATTCATCAGCAGTAAAAGCTATATGATTTTCAGCCCCGAGGACTGGCAGGCCATCGCCCTCACGCTCCGGCTGGCGGGCGTCACCACCGTGCTGCTGCTGGTGCTGTGTACGCCGCTGGCGTGGTGGCTGGCGCACACGCCGTCGCGCTGGCGCGGCCCGATCGGGGCCGTGGTGGCGCTGCCGCTGGTGCTGCCGCCGACGGTGATCGGCTTTTACCTGCTGGTGTTTCTCGGCCCGCACGGGCCGATCGGCGGGCTGATGGACAGCCTGGGCTGGCCGCGCCTGCCGTTCACTTTCAGCGGGCTGGTAATCGGCTCGCTGGTCTATTCCCTGCCCTTTGCCGTGCAACCGCTGCAACGGGCTTTTGAAACCCTGGGCCGCCGCCCGCTGGAGGTGGCCGCCACCCTGGGAGCGGGGCGCTGGGATACCTTCTTCAACGTCGTGCTGCCGCTGGCCCGCCCCGGCTTCATGACCGCTGCCGTGCTGTGCTTTGCCCATACGGTGGGCGAGTTCGGCGTGGTGCTGATGCTGGGCGGCAACATCCCCGGCAGCACGCGGGTGGTGTCGGTGCAGATTTACGACCATGTGGAGGCGATGGAGTACGGCCAGGCCCACGCCCTGGCGCTGGGGATGCTGGTGTTCGCCTTCGTGGTGCTGATGGCCCTGCACTGGCTGCAACCCCGGCAGGAACGGGCATGAGCAGCACGATGAACAACACGGCAAGCCACGACGACACCCTCGACATCGCCCTGCGCCTGCCGCGCCACGGTTTCACGCTGGACGTGCAACTGCAACTGCCCGCCCGGGGCTTCACGGCGCTGTACGGCCCTTCGGGCTGCGGCAAGACCACGGTGCTGCGGGCCATTGCCGGGCTGGAGCGGGCGGCGGGCCACGTACGCATCGGCCCCCAGGTATGGCAGGACGATGCCCGGCAGACCTGGCTGCCCACGCACCGCCGCGCCCTGGGCTATGTGTTCCAGGAAGCCAGCCTGTTCGCCCACCTGAACGTGCAGGGCAACCTGGAATTCGGCCTGCAACGCACGCCGCCGGCACGGCGCAAGGTGGCGCTGGAGCAGGTGGTGGGGCTGCTGGGCATCGGCCACCTGCTGCAGCGCAGCAGCAGCACCTTGTCCGGTGGCGAACGCCAGCGCGTGGCCATTGCCCGCGCCCTGGCGACCAGCCCGCAACTGCTGCTGATGGACGAACCCCTGTCGGCGCTGGACGCCTCGCGCAAGGCCGAGGTGCTGCCCTATCTGGAAACCTTGCAGCGCGAGCTGGACATCCCCGTGCTCTACGTCAGCCACGCACAGGAGGAGGTGCTGCGCCTGGCCCAGCACGTCGTGCTGCTGGAGCGCGGGCAGGCGCTGCGCCACGGCAGCGCCGCCGACATCCTCAGCCACATCGACCAGCCGCTGACCGGCAACGCCACGGCGGTGCTGGAGGGCACGCTGCTGGCCCACGACATGGCCGATCACCTCTGCACCATCGGCTTTGCCGGTGGACAGTTGCTGCTGCCGGCGGGGCCGCAGGTGTCCTCCCTGTCCATCGGCAGCCCAGTGCGCCTGTGCATCGCCGCGCGGGACGTGAGCCTGAGCCTGACGCCGCTGGTGGACAGCACCCTGCTCAACAGCCTGCCCGCCACCATCACCGCCCTGCGCGACGACGGCCCCGGCCAGGTGCTGGCGGCGCTGGACGTGGGCGGCAGCGCCTTGCTGGCCCAGGTCAGCAGCCGCTCGGCCCGCGCCCTGCAACTGACGGCGGGGCAGGCCGTGCTGGCCCACGTCAAGGGCGTGGCGCTGCTGCGTTAGGACATGTTGGCGTTTCCGGCACCCGGGCTGCCGCAGGCGATTGCGGAACCTCCTATCATCGGCGCCCATGTCCGATGCCCCAGCCCCCCTGCCCAGCGCCGTGCACGCCGCCGTCACCCAGTACGGGCTGCAGGCGCCGCACATCGAATCTTCCATGCTGCAGATGCTGGCCGGTGAAGTGCCGGTGGCCCTGGTGTTCAACGGCATCAGCCACGCGGTGATGATGGCCACGCCGGACGACCTGCCTGCCCTGGCCCTGGGCTTTGCCCTGACCGAGGGCATCATCGACCGGCCCGCCGATTGCTACGACATCCAGGTGCAGCCCCTGCCCAGCGGCAGCACCGGCCTGCCCGACGGCATCGACGCCGTGCAGATCACGCTGGACATCGCCACGCGCTGCATGGCCCGCCTGCAAACCAAGCGCCGCAGCCTGAGCGGGCGCACCGGCTGCGGCATCTGCGGGGTGGAAAGCTTTGCCGGCCTGGACCTGGACTGCCCGCCCC
>CABIIJ010000061.1 GCA_902175065.1 uncultured Comamonas sp.
CACGTTATCGCCCAGGGTGTAGCTGATGCTGGCCTCTACGGTATCCACGCCTTCGCCTGCCCGCTCCACCACCACGTCGCCTGCATCATCCACCACATAGCTATCGTTGCCCGTACCGCCTTCCATGCGGTCGGCACCGGTACCGCCATTCAGCAAGTCATTACCTGCTCCACCCAGCAGCGTGTCGTTACCCGCCCCGCCATACAAGCGGTTATGCCCACTGTTGCCGGTAAGGATGTTGTCCAGGGCATTACCGATACCGTCAATGTTGCTGCTACCAGCAAGGATAAGGTTCTCCACATGTTCGCCCAGGGTGTAGCTGATACGGCTTTGCACGGTGTCGATGCCTTCATTGGCCTGTTCGACCACCGTGTCGCCTGCGTCGTCCACTACATAGGTGTCGTTGCCGGTGCCGCCTTCCATGCGGTCGGCCCCTGCGCCGCCGTGCAGGATGTCGTCGCCTGCGCCGCCCAGCAGGGTGTCGCTGCCTGCACCGCCCACCAGTACATCATTGCCCGCACCGCCTTGCAGGGTTGCGCTTTCTGCTCCGGCCAGTTGTATGGCGCCCAGGTCGTAGTTACGGCCATCGGCGGTTTGCAGGCTATCGAGCCGGTGGGCGGCTTCGTCGAATGCACCCGCCCAGTTCTGCACGCGGATGCTGTCTTTGCCATTGGTGTGGGTCAGCAACAGGTCATCGCCCGCCAAACCAATGTTCAGATCGCCCACCTGGATGTCGGCCAGTTGCAAGGTGTCTTGCCCTTGCTGACCGTGGGTTTCCACCACGGTGTCGTGCCCGCCGCCCTGGCGCAGTACGTAGGTGTCGTTGCCTGCACCGCCGACCAGGGTGTCGTCGCCCCTGCCGCCTTCCAGTACGTCGTCGCCTGCACCGCCCAGCAGCAAGTCGTTGCCCTCCCCGCCTTGCAGCGTGGCCCCGGTGTCGACACCCAGCACGACGTCCGCTCCACTGCCGCCCTGGCCTTGCAGACCCAGGCTGATGTAGCCAAAGTCTTTGAGCGCCCCCAGCAGTGCCGTCTGCTGCGCGGTATCGCCCGCCGCACTGTGCAGCCAGCCACGCAATTGGTCGTAGCCTTGCCAGCCCAGGCTGTCCAGGTTGGTGCCGATCAGGCGTTGCAAGTCCAGCAAGTCCCGCACGGCTTCGGCGGGGGCGCTCGTGAAACGGGTTTGGAAGGCTGCATTCACCTCGGCAAAATCAATGGTCAGCCCCTGCCCATCAATGCGCAAGCTCAAGGCATCCAAGTAAGGTTTCAAACGGGTTTGCAGCAGCAAGCTGTCGTACACGCTTTGCTTGAGTGCGTCATAGCTCTTTTGCAGCAAGCCACGCGGGGTATGCCACAAGGTCAGCGTGACCGGATCATTGCCCTCGGGCACTGCTTGGTAAGTTCGCCCATTGAAGCGCTCCATGATGGTCAGGATGTTGGCCCAATGCACATAATCCGCCGCACCTTTTTCAAAGCCAGCGCCGCCAAACCACACTTGCATATCCACGGTCAGTTCATGACCCGCATAAGCGCCGGTAAAGGTGGTTGCCATGGTGCTGGTCTTGGCCCAGGCATCAATCAATGGCTCCAACAAAGCCATTTGCTCTTGCCGGGTGGTGGCTGCGCTGTATTGCGCCAAGATATTGGCCAGCGCACGGCCTGCGGTGGTATCCATGCTGGCCGCTTGCTGCAAGTCACGTACTTGTCCACTGCCCCCCATGTCCGGCAAGCTGGCGGCCTGCTCCGTCACCGCAATCTTGTCGGTAAACTGACTGGTAAAAGAATCCACGGACAAATCAATATCTGCCAATTGACCTACTGTCCCTGTGGTGCCATCGGTTCCATCTGTACGAATAAAAGTGCCCAAGTCGGCCAGAACATTACCATTGCCCAACACTTTTTCATGCTCGGTCTTTGCAACATTGATACCAATAATACCCAGCGTCTCCAACGCCTTTAGCTCATCGGCCTGACTGATACCATCCTGGTTCAAATCCTGCCAGATGCGCAGTTCCGCCCATTGCGCATCCAGGGCGTTGACCACGCCATCGCCATTCGTATCCAGGCTGGCAACCGCCTCAAACCCATCCTTGGCCCGGTTGCCATTGGGCAATACAGTGGCATCCCCAAAAAGTTCAGCACCATCATCAATAGTGCCATTGCCATTGCGATCCAGCGTCAGGAAACCATCGTCGGGCGAGACCCAGCCGACCGATTGTTTAACTCCCATGGCATCAATATCGAACATAACCGGATTGGAGGTATTGATACCAACCGTCTCCAGACCATCACCATCCAGATCCAGAGTAAAGGGGTCTGAACGTTGAGGAAAACGGGTGAAGATGTCGAAAGTGGACTTAACTATATCGTTAATCTCATCATCAACTTTGTTAAGAAATCTACTAAATTTTACAATAGTATCCAAAGTATCTTTCTCAACTTGTGCCCAGAATGAATCCCACCCAGATCCCATTAAATCTTTTAAGGATTGAATAAAATCAATATCATTATTCACATCCGATGGAACTTGACGGGAATCTTCCATACCAAGAGCATCGGTCCAATCCAAGCCCTCATGTTTCTCACCAGGCCATAATCTATCAAGAATTTCACCGAATGATTGGGTAATAGCACCATCAATCGCCGTATTTGGGGGTAGATTATAATCAGTTACAGCGGATCGATAACTATCTTCAATATCCCTCGAGTTAGGCAAGATACCTTTATTATCATCAATAATTTTAACATATTGAGAGAAATGTTGCTTGGCAACACCATCAAATTTCCTATGGTATTCACCAGACCCAGCCACAGCATCCCAGTAATTCTTAACCAATCGATGCATCAGACGGTCAACAAGCCCATCAGAATCTCCAGTGGTCACTACGTAAGCATTGTCCGCATAATTATCACCAATGGACGCAAGATATTTCCAGCCTGCTTTATAATCACCAGCCTCAGCGTAGGATTTAACAACCATCAATTGCTCTTGAGTAATACTAGTCGCCATGCTATTTCCCTTTAAAAATTAATTCTCGCTTGTTTTTTCAAAATTTTTAAACAATCGCTTTAATTCAATATCAATTTTCATCCAGTCAGGCAAATACTCTTTACTATAAGAATATTTCAAAACAATTCCTGGGGAATAATTACTTTTCACTTGACAACCTGGAGAGAAATCTGGAATATTTTCATTACCTTTCGAGCAACTTATTACCAATTGAACTTCATCATTTTTTGGAAAATAAGTATCATGTGAATATCCATTTGATTTAAACACCATCAAGTCATATACATCATCTCTGCGAGAATAATATTGATATGTATTATTGATGTATTTTTCCCTTATGTAATCAAACCAATCAGATGCTCCCAAGGAGTTTGTAATATTAGCGTAAACCTTTGCACCCCATCCTGTCTTTACCCAAAGCGCATCATCCTCAGGAAAATAAGGACGCATATCTGGCAAAAGAACAGTGATTTCCATCGTTCCGACCTTGATACGCTCAGACTTTGGAGTTCCCCATCGCCCATATTTTTCAATGGTCTGTCCATAAGTGTACCGCTGTGGAATATCATAATACCGATCATTCAACTGGATTTTATTTATTCTGTCATCTAAATTTACTTCCTTCATTTTTTCCCTCTGCTTTAATTCAAAATTATTTTTCCATTTTTCTGAAGACTCTGGCGCAATAGAATATGCAACAGCCAATAAATACCTTGAATCCATATAGCCAAAATACAGTACAATCCCTGCAATAATACCGAAACACAGCAATAACGCATAAATTACATATTTCATATTATTCATAGAACTTGCGCACAATTTCTTTGCAGAAGCAGATTGAGTCTCGAACAATACCCCCCCGACAAACATTCGCGGCTCAAGCCGCTCCCACAAACCGGGCCTCTGCGTAAGTCCTGACTCAATTACTTCCCCTTTTAAATCGCTCCATAAGCACCGTGCAGTCGCCCCTTCCGGTCAACACAGCACAACGGCCTTACCGCAATTTTTGATATTTTTTCATCAATATTTGTACTTATCCGCAAACATACAGGCGATCGACACCCTAGACTTTGATCTTTATCAACATTTTACATGCGAATCGTTTTTATTCGCACCATCGGCAAGAAAGCAGCTCGTCACGCAGCGCAATCTTTGACGGGGCAAGATGCCTCCCTCCCAGGCAGACACTCATCCACCCACAAAGCGAACGGTCTGGCGAAGTTCTTGCGGGCAGGTTGAAGTAAAAGATAGCTGCTTGCTTAATTAATTGTTAAGCTTTAGATGGTTTAATACCTGAAATACTTATATATCAAGCGGAAACAGCTCTTTTTTTAATATTTATACGGCAGATTTACCACGCAGGCGCCGTGCGCCGGCTGCTGCGCAGCCCGGCCTGCAGGATGTCCGCCAGATAGCCGCGCTGCGAGCGCCGGGCGAAGTCGATAGCGTTCAGGCCCAGCTGGTTGCGCAGTTGCACGTCCGCCCCCTCCTCCAACAGCAGCTCGACCATCGCCTGCGAGCCGTATTGCGCGGCCAGCATCAGCGGCGTGCTGCCGTTGGGCGAGGCCGCGTCGATATAGGCGTAATGCTCCTGCAGCAGCAGGCGGGCAATGGCCACGCTGTCCGGGTAATCGGCGCTGGCGGCGTAATGCAGCGGCGTCCAGCCGGGGCGATTGACGGCCGCGCCCTTGGCCAGCAGGCGCTCGACAAAATCCAGCCGCCCCTTGTTGCACGCCAGCATCAGTGCCGTCTCGCCCTGCGGACTGGCGGCATCGACGTTCAGGCCCGGGGCCAGCAGCAGGGCATCGGCAGCCCGCCAGGATTCCAGGCGCAGTGCCCTGACCAGCGCCGGCTGGCCCTGGGCATCGACCGTGTTGGCATCCATGCCGCGCAGCAGCAGGTTGACGATGGCGCGGTCGTTGTCCCGCAGGATGGCGGTGCGGAAATCCTCCAGCGCATCGGCGGCGGCGGGCAGCACCGGCCCGGCCAGCAGCGCCGCTGCAAGCAGCCGCAGGCTTTGGCGGCGGCGCATCATGGCGCAGTCACCCCGGCAAAGAGCCGGTCGAAGTTGGCGCTGGTCAGTTGCGCCATGTCCGGCACCGCCATGCCGCGCACCTGCGCCAGGCAGTGCGCCACGTGCGGGACGTAGGCCGGCGTGTTCAGCTTGCCCCGGTAGGGCACGGGGGCCAGGTAGGGGCTGTCGGTTTCGATCAGCAGGCGATCGAGCGGCACGTAGGCGGCAACGTCGCGCAAGTCCTGCGCGTTCTTGAAGGTGACGATGCCGGAAAAGGAGATGAAAAATCCCAGGTCCAGCGCCGCCTTGGCCGTGGCCAGGCTCTCGGTGAAGCAGTGGAACACGCCGCCGGCGCTGCCCGCGCTGCCGTCCTCGCCCTCCTCGCGCAGGATGGCCAGCGTGTCGTCCGCCGCCGCGCGGGTGTGGATCACCAGGGGCTTGGCGCAACGCCGGGCCGCGCGGATGTGGGTGCGAAAACGCTGGCGCTGCCATTCGAGGTCGGCAATGCTGCGCCCGCCCTTGCGGTCTTCCATGCCGTAGTAGTCCAGCCCCGTCTCGCCGATGCCGACCACGCGCGGCAGGGCGGCGGCAGCCAGCAGCTCATCCACGTCCGGCTCGTGCAACCCTTCGGTATCGGGATGCACGCCCACGGTGGCCCACAGGTGCGGATGGGCCAGCGCCAGGGCGTGAACCTGGGGAAAGTCTTCCATCGTGCAGGAGATGCACAGGGCGCGGGTGACCTGGGCCTGCGCCATGGCGTGCAGGATGGCCGGTAGCTGGCCCTGCAGCTCCGGGAAATTCAAGTGGCAATGCGAATCGGTAAACATGGCGTGTTGCAGCCCGCGCAAGGGCTGCCAGGGTTGTCTATGGCGGCGCAGCCTTCTTCACCGCCACACCCGCAAAGCGCCTGCCGCCAGCGAAGGCGGGGGTGGATGTCCAGTGACTGCACCGGAAAAATTCAAATCGTCTGCGTCGACCGGTCGGACCCCAGCCAGGAGCCGAGCACGGTTTCGATCTTGGCCTTGAGTTCCTCGCTCTTGGGCTCGGCCGGAAAGCGCACCCCGATGCCCTGGGCGCGGTGGCCCGCGCCAGCGGGGGTGACCCAGCCGACCTTGCCGGCAATCGGGTAGCGCTGGGCATCGTCGGGCAGGGTCAGCAGCACGTACACGTCATCGCCCAGACGGAATTCCCGGTTGGTGGCCACAAAGATGCCGCCTTCGGCAAACAGGGGGATGTACGCCGCGTACAACGCGCCCTTTTCCTTCAGGGCCAGTTGCAAAACGCTGGGACGGGGAGACGACGGAGTATTCATGCCGAAAAATATTTTGTTTCAACTTTTGGAGTGTAGGACGCTGCGGGCCTGCACGACAAGCGCCTGCACCATCAGCGCTGGCTGGAAGGGATGCTCGGCCGTGCGCAGCGCCTGCGCCAGGGCCTGCGCCCAGCGCAGCAGAACCCGCAGTGCCGGGGGCCGGGGCAGATCCTGCGGCAGAAAGTAGCGCGGCGCGGCGCCCTGGGCCACGCACATCAGGTCGTGGCACAGCTTGTGCAGCCAGAGCAGCAATTCCTGCGGCGCCAGGGTGCCGAGCACGGTCAGGTCTCCCTCGCGCACCCATTGGGGCAGCTGCTGCGCCAGGCGCAGCCCCGTGGGGCTGCGGGCCAGGGCCAGCGCCTGTTCGGGGCTGCCGCCGGCGGCACGCAAGGCGGTGGCCGCCGCATCGGCTGGCACGCCCTGCACCTGCAGCCAGGCCTGGGCGGCAGCCAGGGCGGGCCAGACCATGGTGTGGGCCAGGCAGCGGCTGCGGATGGTCGGCAGCAGCTGGTGCGCCGCCTCGGTGGCCAGCACGAAGCGCACGTTGCCCACCGGTTCCTCCAGGGTCTTGAGCAGGGTGTTGGCGGCAATGGTGTTCATCGCCTCGGCGGGGTACACCAGCACGGCCTTGCCCCGCCCACGGGCGCTGGTGCGCTGGCAGAACTCCACGGCCTGGCGCAGGGCATCGACGCGGATGTCCTTGCTGGGCTTGCGCTTCTTCTCGTCGATCTCGGCCTGGGCTTTTTCCGGCAGGGGCCAGCCGCGTTCCAGCAACTGCACCTCAGGCATCAGCACCAGCAGGTCGGCGTGGGTGTGGATGTCGATGGCATGGCAGCTGGCGCAGTGGCCGCAGGCCCCGGCGGTGGCCGCGTCGTCGGCCTCGCACAGCCACGAGCGCACCAGGGCCAGGGCCAGCTCCCACTGCCCCAGGCCGGCCGGGCCGTGCAGCAGCCAGGCATGGCCGCGCTGGCGCAGCAGGCTGCCTTGCTGGGCCAGCAGCCAGGGGGCCAGGGCGGCGGACGCGGCCTCGGTCGCGGCGGGGCCGGAAGTCTTTGCGGCAGCGTTCACGCAGCGCCCTCCAGCAAGCCATGGGCCTGCACCGCCGCCAGCACCTGTTGCCAAACGCTCTGCCGGTCGGTATCGGCGGCAATGCGGGCAAACCGCGTGCCGTCTTCGGCGCAGCGGCGGGCATAGCCGCCAGCAACGGCGGCAAAAAAGTGCTCCGGCTGGGCCTCGAAACGGTCGGGCACGCGGGCCGCCGCCAGCCGCCGGGCGGCGGTGGCGGCGGGCAGGTCGAACCACAGGGTCAAATCCGGCTTGAGCACCGCATCGGGATGCAGCCCGCAACCGGAAAGCGTGATGCGCTCCAGATCCAGGAGCACCTGCCAGTCCAGCCCGCGCCCCGCGCCCTGGTAGGCAAAGGTGGCGTCGGCAAAGCGGTCGCTGATGACGACCTCCCCCCGGGCCAGCGCCGGGGCAATCACCTGACCGACATGGTGGCGCCGGGCGGCAAAGGCCAGCAGCGCCTCGGTATGCGCGTCCATGGCCTCGTGCAGCAGCAGCGTGCGCACCTGTTCGGCCAGGGGGGTGCCGCCCGGCTCGCGCGTGAGCGTGACCGTGCGTCCGGCCTGGCGCAGCGCCTGGGCCAGGGCGTCGATGTGCGAGGACTTGCCCGCACCGTCGATGCCTTCGAAACTGAGAAAAAAACCGTGTGTGCTTGCGGCCATGGTGCCTGCTACTGCGCTTTCTGTGGGGTGCCCTGGGGCGCAGACTGGCCCCGGATATAGCGATTGACCGCCCGGTTGTGCTCCTGCAACGTGGCGCTGAACTGGCTGCTGCCGTCGCCCCGGGCAACGAAATACAGGGCATCGGTGGACGCTGGCTGCACGGCGGCCAGCAGCGCGGCCTTGCCGGGCATGGCAATCGGGGTGGGCGGCAGGCCCGGGCGGGTGTAGGTGTTCCAGGGCGTATCGGTCTGTAGATGAATTTTGCGCAAACGCCCGTCGAACTGCGGCCCCAGCCCGTAGATGACGGTCGGGTCGGTCTGCAGCAACATGCCCTTGCGCAAGCGGTTGGTGAAGACCCCGGCCACCTGCGGGCGGTCACTGGCCTGGCCGGTTTCCTTTTCCACGATGCTGGCCAGGATCAGGGCCTGCTCCGGGCTTTGCAGCGGGGTGGCCGGGTCGCGCATGTCCCAGGCCAGGGCCAGGCGCTTGTCCATCGCCGCAGCGGCGCGGCGCAGCACGGCCAGGCTGCTGCTGCCCTTGGCGTAGGTATAGGTGTCCGGAAAGAAGCGCCCTTCGGCGGGAACGCCGGGCTTGTCCAGCGCGGCCATGATCTGCGCCTCGGTCCAATCGGCGGTGTCCTGTTTGAGCGTGGCTTCCCTGGCGATGGCGGCCCGCAGCTGGTGGAAGGTCCAGCCCTCGACAAAGGTGATCGCCATCAGGCTTTCTTCCCCGCGCACCAGCTTCATGAGCAGGCCGTAGGGCGTGGTACCCGGGGGAATCTCGTAGTTGCCGGCGCGGATCTGCCGATCCTTGCCCGACAGGCGGAACCACGCATACAGCAGCCGGGCATCGGTCTGCACGCCCGAGGCGACCGCCGCCTGGGCCACCGCCCGGGGCGTGGTGCCCGGCTCGATCTCCAGCTCCACGCCAGGAGCGGTCAGCGCCAGCGGCTGGCTCAGCCACCAGGCACCCGTGCCGACCACCGCAGCAGCCAGGACACACAGCAATAAAAGGGTTTGAAAGAAACGACGCACAGGCCCATGCCTTGAGGGGAAAAGACCCGGGATGATAATTCACCCATGACCGAGACTTTTTCAGGCGCAAGCCCCCTGCCCCATTGGGGCGTGATCCGTGCCCAGGGTGCCGATGCGGCCACCTTCATCCACAGCCAGCTCACGCAGGACTTTTTGCTGCTCGGCCCAGACAGCGCCCGCCTGGCCGCTTTCTGCAACGCCAAAGGGCGGATGCAGGCCAGCTTCATCAGCATCCGCCCCAGCGCCGAAGACATCCTGCTGGTATGCGAGCGCGATCTGCTGCCCCAGGTGCTCAAGCGCCTGCGCATGTTCGTCCTGCGGGCCAAATGCCAGCTGGACGATGCCAGCTCCGCCTTCACCTTGCTGGGCCTGGCCGGCACCGCCGTCCCGACCGAACTGCACACCCCCTGGCAGGTGCAGGCGCAAGGGGCAGCGCAGGTGATTGGCCTGTACCCGGCCCAGGGCCAGGCACGCGCCCTGTGGCTGGCCCCGGCAGGCACACCGGCCCCGGCCGCCGCGCCGCTGGCCCCGGCGATCTGGCGCTGGCTGGAAGTGATGAGCGGCGTGCCCTTGGTCGGCCAGGCGATTTACGAGCAGCTGGTACCGCAGATGCTCAACTACGAATCCGTCGGCGGGGTGAACTTCAAGAAAGGCTGCTACCCCGGCCAGGAAATCGTGGCCCGCAGCCAGTTTCGCGGCACGCTCAAACGCCGGGCGTACCTTGCCCACGTCCCTGGAGAAATTACTGCCGGAACCGAGGTTTTTGCTACCAATAACGTAGAACAACCCGTTGGTGTGGTGGTGTTATCCGCCCCCAACCCCTGCCAAACCGGCCAATGGTCAGCGGTAATAGCTATGCAAACCAGTGCAGCAGCGCTGCCCCTGCAAGCCAGCGGACTGGACGTGCAACTGCTGCCCCTGCCCTACCCGCTGCGCGACGATATTTGAAACCGCCTTGGAACGAGAACCGCCGATGGGCGCCGCGCTGCCGCGCCCATGGTCATGCGTTCAAGTGCTCAAGTGCTTGCGCATGGTGATGTGGGGAATGCCGGCATCGTCGTACACCTCCCCTTCGGCCTCGAACCCGGCCTGGGCGTAAAAGGCCCGGGCATGAAGCTGGGCGCTGAGGACGACCTGGGTATCGCCGCGCTGGCGGGCGGCGGCGACCAGGGCATCGAGCACCTGCCGTCCGACCCCCTGGCCGCGCACGGCCCGGGCCACGGCCATGCGGCCGACCCGGGCTGCGCCAGGGGTGTCCTGGTCCTTGAGCAAGCGCCCCGTCGCCACGGCCTGCCCGCTGGCATCGAATGCCACGACGTGCAGGCACAGGGGGTCCAGTTCATCCATCTCCAGAGCGGGCGGCACGCCTTGCTCGCGCACGAACACGGCCATGCGCAGCGGGCCGGCAAAGCGGCCCAGGTCATTCCAGGCGCCCAATTGCAGGCGCAGGGGGGATTCGGAAGCTACGGTCATTTCGATCTTTCTTTTTAGAACCTGTTTACGAACCAAAAGCCTGGCGCAGCGCCCGGGCCAGGTCGGCATGGGCCTGCCGCGCCTCGGGGAGCGTGCGCCCCATTTTGATGAACTCGTGGGTGACGCCCTTGTAGATTTCCAGATCCACCGGCACGCCCGCCATGCGCAGCATGTCGGCGTATTCGATGCCTTCATCGATCATGGGATCGAGCTCGGCCAGGCAAAAGTGCGCGGGGGCCAGGCCCTGGGCATCGGGCAGGTGCAGCGGGGCAAAGCGCCAATCCTCCCGATCGGCGGGGCTATGCAGGTAATGACCGAAGAACCAGTCGATGGCGGGCCGCTCCAGCACCAGCCCATGCGCGTAGCGCTGCTGGCTGGCGCTGTCCTGGTGGGCGCTGGTACCGGGATAGATCAGCATCTGCAAAGCCAACGCCAATCCGGCATCGCGGGCAAACGCCGCACATACCGCCGCCAGGGTGCCGCCTGCACTGTCGCCGCCGATGGCCAGACGCTGCGTATCCAGCCCCAGGCCTGCGCCGTGGATGGCCAGCCACTGCAAGGCATCCCAGGCATCGTTGAGCGCGGTGGGAAATTTGTGCTCCGGCGCCAGCCGGTAGTCCAGCGCCAGCACCGCGCAATCGGCCTGCTGCGCCAGGGTGCGGCACAGCACTTCGTGCGTCTGCACGCTGCCGACGGTAAAGCCGCCGCCGTGCAGGTACAGCAGCACCGGCAGCCCGGCCACCGTGCGCGGGGCAAACAGGGTGGCGGGCAGCGTGGCCCCGTCGCGGGCCGGCAGCGCCAGGGGCTGCACCCGTGCCAGAGGGGGCTTGTCCACTTCCAGCACGTCGCTGCCGGCAGCGTAGGCGGCCCGCGCCTGCGAGGGCGTCAGCGTATGCAGCGCAGGCCGGGCGGCCCGCGCCAGCCCACGCAGCACCCCGGCCATTGCCGGGGTCAAGGGAAAATCATTCGTCGCCATGGCCATCCATCAATAGACAGGCTAATAGACCGACTGTGACCAGTCGGGCGCTTCCTGCTGCAGCACCACATCCATGTCCAGGCCCACGGCCAGGGCCACCTCGATCGGGAAATTGCGCACCATTTCCCTTTCGGGCCAGTGCGCGTAGTGCCCGCGCTGCACCCAGACGGCCAGGTGCAGCACGGCCACCAGGGGATCGAACTCGGGCATGTCCAGCGGATGCTCCAGCTCACCGATCAGGCGGGTCAGCGGCGCAGGCAGCCCCCACTGCTGCAACAGGTGGGCACCGGCCTGTGCGGCGGTATAGCCCAGGTTTTTTTCCTCCCAGTGGGGGCGCAGCGGATCCCAGGGGGCCAATGCCCCCCCCGCCCTCGTCTCCGCCGGCACCGGCGTGTGCTGCACCACCAGGTAGCCCAGGCCGTGCAGCAGCCCGGCGGCATAGGCCAGGCCGCCATCCAGCGACAGCGCTTGCGCCAGGCTGCGGGCCAGCCGGGCGCAGGCGCTGCTGAAGGCGCCCAGTTGCTCCAGCCCCGCCACCCGCTGGGCGATATGGCCGTAGGCTTTCTTTTGCAGGCTGCGCAACTGGGCCACCCCCAGCAGGGCCACCGCCTGGGGAATGCTCTGCACCACCCCGCTCAACTGGTAGACGCCCGCATTGGCCTGGGCCAGCAGCCAGGCGGCCAGCACCGGGTCGCTGCCAAAGAGCTGATTCAGGCGGCGCAGGCTGGGCATTTCCTGGCGCAGCTCGTTCATCAGCAACGCAACCACCCGTGGCTGGCACGGCAGGGGCAATTTTTCAGGGATATGCACAGGGGACATTCTCGGTTTCTTCTACAGCACGCATGGCCAATCAACAAGCTGCCGCACAATAACGGCATGCAATTTCTTCACACCATGCTTCGCGTTGGCAACCTGCAACGCTCCATTGATTTTTACACCCAAGTGCTGGGGATGCAGTTGCTACGCACCTCGGAAAACCCGGAGTACCAGTATTCTCTGGCTTTTTTGGGCTTCGGCGGCGGCAACCCGGCCCAGGCCGAGCTGGAACTGACCTACAACTGGGGCACCGACCATTACGACCTGGGCACCGCCTACGGCCATATCGCCCTGGGCGTGCCCGATGCCTACGCCGCGTGCGACAAAATCCGCGCCGCCGGCGGCCAGATCACCCGCGAACCCGGCCCGGTCAAGGGCGGCAGCACGGTGATCGCCTTCGTCACCGATCCTGACGGCTACAAGATCGAGCTGATCGAGCGTCAGGACAGCAGCGCTGCCGGTACCGGCCTGCGCTAGTTTCGGCCACACGGACGACCCAAAAAAATGCCCCGTGCCCCACTGTTGCGACAGTGGGGCACGGGGCAACTGCATTCAGGCCAAGCGCCTGTTCACGCTTTTTTTAATACCGTTCCTAGAACGGCAGGCCCACGTAGTTCTCGGCCAGCGAGGCCAGGGCGTTGCGCGAGGAGAACAGGTAGTCCAGCTCGGTCTGCTGCAGCTTGCGGTCGTAGGGGATATGGTCGGGGAAGGTGTGCAGCAGGTTGGTCATCCACCACGAGAAGCGCTGCCCCTTCCAGACCCGCGCCAGCGCCTTGTCCGAGTAGGCGTCCAGGCCGCTGGAGTCGCCCTCGTGGTAGTGCGCCAGGAAGGCGTGGTACAGGTAGTACACGTCCGAGGCGGCACTGTTCAGGCCCCGCGCCCCGGTGGGCGGCACGATGTGCGCAGCGTCACCGGCCAGGAACAGGCGTCCGTAGCGCATCGGCTCGGCCACGAAGGAGCGCAGCGGGGCGATGCTTTTCTCGATCGAGGCACCGGTCTGCAGACTGGCGGCCACGTCGGCGGGCAGGCGGCTGGACAGCTCGCCCCAGAAACGGTCGTCCGACCAGTCTTCCACCTTGTCGGTCAGGGGCACCTGCACGTAGTAGCGGCTCAGGGTCTGCGAACGCAGCGAACACAGCGCAAAGCCACGCTCGTGGCGGGCGTAGATCAGTTCAGGGGAAACCGGCTTGGTGTGCGAAAGCAGGCCCAGCCAGCCAAAGGGGTAGACGCGCTCGTAGGTGCGGATGCGGTCGGCAGGGATGCTGGCGCGGCTGACGCCGTGGTAGCCGTCGCAGCCGATGATGTAGTCGCAGTCGATGCGCAGGTCTTCGCCGTCCTTGCGGTAGGTGACGTGGGGTGCGTCGGTTTCCATGCCGTGCAGTTGCACGTCCAGGGCTTCGTGGATGACCTGGCCCTTGGATTTTTCACGGCCATCGTACAGATCGCGGGTGATTTCGGTCTGGCCGTAGACGACGACCGAGTTGCCGCCGGTCAGGCCATGCAGGTCGATGCGGAGGCGCTCGCCGTTGGTGGCGATGTAGAAGCCCTCGTGGATCTCGCCCTCGCTGTCCATGCGCTCGCCCACGCCGGCCTCGCGCATCAGCGCGGCAAAGCCATGCTCCAGCACGCCGGCGCGGATGCGGCCCAGCACGTAGTCGCGGGTGTGCTTTTCCAGCACCACGTTGGCAATGCCCTTGCGGTCGAGCAATTGGGACAGCAGCAGGCCGGAGGGGCCGCCGCCAATGATGGCCACTTGTGTCTTCATGAAATGTCTCCTGAAAAATTGACTTAAGACAAGTTTTATTGTCAAAAGACTGGCTCCTGGCCGTGTGGACGAAACACGGCAATGGCTGGTACTTTTGGCGTATATTGACTTGCATGTCAGCACCTTTCTCCCCCCGCCCCAAGCCGCCAGCCAGGCCCCGGCGCACGCTGCGCCGCCTGCCGGTATTTGCCCTTTATGGCGAGGGGCGCAGCGGGTTTTTACGGATGCTGCATATCGAATCCATCGTCTCGCGCAGCCGCCTGTACGACTGGGAGATCGACGCCCACGTCCACCACGGCCTGCACCAGCTGCTGTGGGTGTGGCAGGGCAGCGTCCACGCCCTCTTGGACGAAACCCGCATCCAGGGCAGCGGCCCGCTGGCCCTGGTGGTGCCCCCGGGGGTGGCGCACGCCTTTCGCTTTGCCCCGCACACCGAGGGCTACGTGCTGACCTTCGACGCCAGCGTGCTGGCCGAGCAGGGCGGCAGCGCCATCGGCACCGCCCTGCACACCCTGTTTGCCACCCCGACGGCCCTGCCCCTGCCTGCCCAGGATGCCGCCGTCCAGCAATTGCAGACCTTGTGGCAGGCGCTGCACGCCGAGGCGCAGCAGCACCCCGCAGCGCCCCACCCCGTGCCGCTGTGGCTGGCGTGCAGCGTGCTGTGGCACCTGGCGCAGTGGCGCTCGCGCTGCGACGGCCCGCCGCGCGTCCAGGGACGACATGCGCTGTACACGCGCTGGCTGGTGCTGGTGGAAAAGCGCTACACCGAGCACTGGCCGATTCCCCGCTACGCCGACCAGTTGGGGCTGTCCGCCGAGCGGCTCAACCGCCTGGTGCGGGCCGAGACCGGGCACAGCGCCCAGCACGTCGTCCACGCCCGCCTGGTGCGCGAAGCCTGCCGCCTGCTGGTGCACGTGCAGGCGCCGGTGTCGCAACTGGCGTTCGACCTGGGATTCAGCGACCCGGCGTATTTCAGCCGCTTCTTCCGCCGCCACACGGGCCAGGCTCCGGCGGCGTACCGGCAAGCCGCCGTCGCGGCCGAGGCCGGGAATGAATCCATGCCCAAGAATTCATAATCAGGAGCTGTTGGCGCTGACTGAATAACGATTTCAATATGAAAAATATCGGAAATCCTTTTATATCAAGCGCAAACAGCTCTCTTTTCAGGAAAATTAAACGCCTGCCCTTGCACTTGGCCGCGCCAGCGTCTACAAACGCCCCCATTTGCACATCCGCCCGCTGCGGCCCGGGCTGCGCCACGGATGTGCGCCTTTCTTCGTCCGACCCGGCCCCTGCGCCGCTTTTTTTGTTTCTATGCCGCGCCTTCGCTCCTCCAAACCCCGCCCCGCACGCACGCCCTGCACCGATACCGAGGGTATCGACGTCTCTTTCCTGCGCACCCAGGTCGGCTACAACGCACGGCGGGCGGCGCTGCACATCATCGGCGTGTTCATGGAGCGCATGGCCGCCTACCAGCTCAAGGTGGTGGAGTTCTCGGTGCTGTCGCTGCTGGCGCACAACCCGGGACTGACCTCGCGCCACGTCTGCGCCACGTTGAGCATCATGCCGCCCAACCTGGTCGGCCTGGTCGCAGCCCTGGAAAAGCGCGGCCTGCTGGAGCGCCGCCCCCACCCCAGCGACGGGCGGGCCATGGGCCTGTACCTGACGCCGGACGGCGAAGCCCTCACCGCCGAGGCCGAGCAGGCCGTCGCCCAGCTCGAAGTGGACGCCACCGCCAACCTGACCGCCAGCGAACGCAAGACCCTGATCCGCCTGCTGCAAAAGGTCTACGACTGATCTGCCGCCCGGCATCCCGGCGAACAACCCGCTTTCCCTCGTCACTGCCCCGCCGCCCGGCCTGCCCGGCGGCGGCTGCCGCATGGCGGGACGTGGGCTGAATCGCCGACGCCGTTGCTGGACACCCGCCTGCGCGGGTGTGACGGTGGAGAGCACAGGTGTGACGGGGAAGGGAGCGAGTGTGACGAAGAAGGAACGGATGTGCTGGAACCGGAGGCAGGCGTGGGCGTGGCAAGGGTAACTCCCAATGAAAAATCGGCATCCTTGACTTGAATTAGTTATGTTTCATAATCAAAATAAGCGACAAGTCCTGTGAATCCATCGGCACGGGCTTGCACAAAACCAACTCAGGAGACACCCCCACCATGCTTATCCCCC